>CAZWVY010000001.1:0-5975 GCA_964637105.1 uncultured Sangeribacter sp.
CACTCTTCAGCCGTATCGGCGACATAGCGTGGTGTTACACCACCACCGGGCGCCCCGGCGCCCCCTACGCGCCCATCCCCCGGAGAGCCTTCGAGCGGTTTCAGCAAACAGTGGGAAGCTTCACACCCGATTATGAAGTCGCCCCCTTGGGGGGACTGACCCCGAGAGAGGGTGAGAAAGTAGTGATGGTCGGAGGCCTTTTCGAAGGGCAGTTAGCTGATGTGGAGCAGGTGAGGCGCAAGGAGGCCGAACCGGCGATTTACAGGCTGCGGTTTCACAGCGACAACGGCATAGAGTGGCGCGTAGCCACTGACCGGTTCATAATGCACACAAGATGACAGCCCGGCAGAACTCATCAGGTAAAATCAAGTCCGCCCTCGCTCCCGTGCTCGGGAAACTGAAGGCCATACTGACCTATTTCGGAGCCTCGCTGATACCGATGCTGCTCAACCTGGTGGCGAATCCCTGGATTGCCAAGAACATGGACCCGCGCGACTACGCCATCAGCGGCTATTACACCTCCTACTCCTCGCTCATAAGCCCGATTATCATCTTCTACCTCATACATTACTATATTAAGGAGTATTACCGGCGCACTCCCGAGGGGCGCGAGCAGCTCGAATCGATCATAGCCAAGGCTACGATATGGTTTTCGGGCCTGGTAAGCCTCCTGTGTTTCGGCGCGCTGTGGGTATGGCTCACATTCTACGCCGACCTGGACTTCCCCGTCTCACCATACCTGGCCCTCATGGTGTTCGCCCTCCCGCTGGTGGGCCTGCTCAACCTGCGCCTGGCACGGTTTCGCATGGAGAAGCGCGCCACGGCCTATTTCCGGCTCTCCGTGTGCAACGGCGTCTTAGGCGTAGGGCTGAATGTGCTCTGCGTCGTATGGCTTCACTGGGGGGCTTTCGGCAAGTTGCTTGCCCCGCTGGTATGCAATGCGGCCGTGTTCACCTTCATGCTCATCACCTACCGGAGGATACTGGCCATCCGCACCAGATTGGCAGACTTCAAGCCTATATTCATATTCTGCCTCCCGTTGGCTCTAAGCGCGATGCTGGGGTATTTCACCCACGGATTCTCCACTACCTACGTTGAGAGCATAGGCGACACCGACGAATACGGCATCTATGTGGTCGGAGTATCCATCGGCACCTACCTGACAGTCTTCAGCACGGCTATCAACAACACCTTCCAGCCGGACATCTACCGCACGGTCATAGAACGGCAGTGGCGCTCCTATGCCCGGTACTGCCTCATGCAGACCGGTCTGATTCTGGCTATCACTCTCATCTTCATCCTCCTCGCCCCCTGGGTCATATCCCTGCTGACGGCGGGCAGATATGTCGCTTCGACGCCTTACGCGCAGATATACTCCCTGTCCACTGTCACCTCCTCGATATATTTTCTAATAAATAACTTCTCAATAGCCACCAACCGCCCCCGCCTCTACCTGTGGACCTCCATAGCAGGAAGCGCGGCCATCGTCGGCCTGATGCCGGTGTTCGTAGGGAGGTGGCAATACACCGGGGGAGCCTGGATGACGGTGAGCTCATTCGTCATCTTCGCCATCATCAACCTCGCCCTGCTCGCGGTCACCAAAGACCGCACGAGTAAACCAGACATTGTCTCATGATGTTCTTCGACCGCTTCAAGAGTCCCGTAGCCCGTGACCTCCTTGACCATTGGAAGGTGCTTGCCGTCCTTGTGATCGGCATGATACCGGAGTTGTTCGGAGGTTACGGAGAATACATATTTATCGTACTGCTGCCCCTGGCCTTCCGCTTCAATCTGTGGACGACCAAGTCATACTGGATACTGGCCTTCAGCGTGCTGTATCTGGTCAACATGATCCAGGGGGGCATTGAGATGCCGATGTATCAGAAGGTGTTTTATCTCTTCTTCCCCTTGCTGCTCGCCCAGACGGGGGCCTATTTAGGGAGCACGTTGCGCTATCCGCGCAACATCATCCGCCTCTTTGTCGGCATAATGGTGTGCCTGGCCTCTACAGCTATCATCTCCAATATCCATGACACCCTGGTCACCGGCATGCTCATCAACCCGCTGCGTGAGGTTTACACCGGAGATGACAAATATCTCTCCGCTACCAACTACGGCATGATGCTCGCCCTCGTCTTAGGGTGCGTAGGCTTGGTGTTCGTCCCCGCCGGCGACCGCTCCGACCGCAACTTGAAGATTATCCTTCTGGGCACCGGAGTGCTGGCCCTCTTCTCCACAGTCCATCTGATCAACCGCACCGGCCTGGCGCTCGTCATCATCTCCATGATTGTAGGCCTGGTGCTTCAGCCCTTCACCAAACGGAGGCTCTTGTACCTGCTCATCACTTGCTGTGTGATTGGCCTTATCTACTGGCTCTTCCTCAGTGAGACAGACTTCATGGCCGAAGCCGTGCAGAAATACATAGAGCGTGACAGAGGGGGCGGCACAGTCTCCTCAATGTCGGGCCGCGACGTGCGCATGGCCTACGCCCTTGACATCCTCTCGCGCAATCCCGAGGGAGGAGTTGACGGCATCATCTTCATGGGCCGTGGCACGTATGCCCACAATCTGTGGATTGATGCCGGCTTGAAGGGTGGATGGATATGCATGGCTATTCTCATCTATTTCGCTATCGGCATGTGCCACACTGTATGGCAGGTATGGCGGCGGCATGCGGTCTACGGATTCAACAACTTCGAGTCCGTGATGATAGTCATGATGGGTGTCACATTCATCGCGCAGTCCATGAGCGAACCTATCATCGACGGCCTGGCGCGCTATTTCTGGTTCATGCTCTTCTTCTGGAGCCTTCTCTCGGCGCATGTCGAAAGAATAACGGGCGACAGCGCCACGGGGAGGCGTAAACGCCCTTTTGCGATATGACACGGGTACTGTTCATAGGAGGCTTTGTACCCCGCGATATGATGCGCACCGTGGTGGAGGATACCTACGGCAAAGTGGGATTCTCCAACCATAACTTCGAGATGTCGCTTATCCGGGGCCTCGCAGCCTGCGAGGGGGCAGAAGTGCGCGCCCTCTCCGCGCCGAAGGTCTATTCCTGGCCCCATAACAACCGAAACCGCGTCATCCGCGCCGAGAGCTACGAGAAAGGGGGCATACCCTTCGCCTCAATAGGATATTATAACCGGAGCGGCGTCAACCTGTTCACGCGCGCATGGCAGCTGACGCGCGCCATCCTGCGCGAGCTCGAGGCCTTCGGCCCCGGGTCGGAGGAGGTGATGGTGGTGGTCAATACTCCCGCTTTGGAATACATGGCCGCTGTCACGGCTGCCCGGATGTTTACCTCCCGGCCCTTGAAGACGGTGCTGATAGTGCCCGATGTCCCGGAATGCCTGGCGGAAATGAACGGTGGCCGCTCGCTGAAATCCAAGGTCATCAATCTGCGCAACCGTCTCAACCGTTTCCTGGCGCGCCGCATGAAGCGGATGGTGTATCTCACCGAGGCCATGAACGAATATTACAATCTTCCCTCAGACCGCTATATCGTCATGGAGGGGCTCATAGATGAGGAGCGGGTACGCAAGGCACTTCCGGCCACCTCCGGCCACCAGGACACCGCTGATAAACAGGACACCGCCGAAAAACCCGAGGGCGCCCCCGCCACAGAGATTATACTGTATACAGGCACGCTGCGCAAGATATTCGGCGTCATGGACCTTGTCGACATGTTCGAGCAGGGAGCCTTCCCCGACTGCGAGCTGCGGATTTGCGGCTCGGGCGAAGCCGAGACGGAGCTCCGCGAGCGGGCTGCGAAGAACCCCGCGATAAAGTTTCTCGGATCACTCTCGCCCGAAGAGGCGCTCCGCGAGCAGACGCAGGCCACCATACTTGTCAACCCGAGGAACTCCTCTGGGAATTATACAAAATACTCATTCCCCTCGAAGACCATAGAATATCTTCTTGCCGGCCGCACGGTCGTAGCCAACCGCCTGCCGGGCATACCGCAGGAATATGACCCCTTCATCCATTATCCGGCTTCGGAGAGTGCGGCTGACTGGATAGAGTGCCTGCGCCGCGTCATGGCTATGGATCCGGACGAGCGCCGCCGCCGTGACGAGGCCGCCAGAGAGTTCATACTCGCCCATAAGACCGCTCGCGCCCAGGCTGCGCGAATTCTGCGCTTTCTCGGCGCGGGGGGTAGTGCGGTGCAGGAAAAAGAAACTGAATCCAAATCCAAATGAGCGTACCCGACAAGCCCCACGTATCAGTCATCATACCCAGCTACCGCCCCGGCGACTGGCTGTGGGAGTGTCTCGGCTCGCTGCTCACCCAGACCCTGCCGAAGGAGGACTTTGAGACTCTGCTCGTGCTCAACGGCTGCGATGAGCCCTGGAGCGGCAGAATACGGAACTGGGCCAATGAGCATCCCGATTTTCCGCTGCGCCTGATTCAGACCGGCACACCCGGTGTAAGCAACGCCCGCAACCTCGGCCTGTCGGAGGCACGGGGAGAATATATCGCCTTTATTGATGATGACGACTATGTCTCCCCCGGATATTTGGAGTGCCTGCTTGCCGAGGCAGCCCCGGGGCGCGTAGTGCTGAGCGACGCACTCTCCTTCATAGATGGCCGCGAGGGCTATAACGAGGCTTACGTCCACCACCGGGCTTACGGCGCGCTGCGACATTCGGAGGGCCCCTTCAGCCTGATGCGGGTGCGATCCTTCTTAAACGGCCCATGCATGAAGCTCATCGCCGCCGATGTCATCCGCTCCGGGAGGTTCGACACCTCATTCCGCAACGGGGAAGACTCATTGTTTATGTTTGAAGTCTCCGATGGGATACAGGAGATACGCACAGCCGCGCCGGGAGCGGTATATTACCGGCGGTTCCGCGACGGCTCGGCCTATACAAAGCACCGTTCTCTCGCGGAGCGTCTGCGCAACGCCGCCCGCCTTATCGGCGCCTACACCCGCCGCTGGGGAGCGCGCCCCGGAGCCTACGACTTCACATTTTATCTATCACGCCTGGCCGCCACGGTCAAAGGCCACCTATTCAACTGAATTCTTACATGCACACCGCAACTGTCCGGGACCCCCGTCTCGTCAGCATAATAACCCCGGCCTACAACTGCGACCAGTTCATAGGCGACACCATCAGGACGGTATTGGCGCAGACCTATCCGCACTGGGAGATGATCATCGTCGATGATGCCTCCACAGACCGGACCGCCGAAGTGGTCAGCAGCTTCAGCGACCCGCGCATACGCTATTACCGGCTTCCCAAGAATGTCGGAGGCGCTGAGGTGCGCAACGCCGCCCTGCGCCTGGCCCGTGGCCGCTGGATAGCCTTTCTTGACAGCGATGACCTGTGGCATCCCGAAAAACTCGAGCGCCAGTTAGAGTTCATGCGGAGCCACGACTACGCCTTCAGCTACACAGACTATTCCGACATCGACATCAAGGGTCGGCCTCTCGGCATACGCGTGTCGGGTCCGAAGCATGTGTCGGCGCGCGCCATGACGGCCTACTGCTGGCCGGGATGTCTCACAGTGATGTACGATGCCGAGAAGATAGGGGAGGTGCAGGGCCCCGTAATCCGCAAGCGCAACGACTACGGCCTGTGGCTGGTAGTGAGCCGGAGGGCCGACTGCCATCTCCTCCCGGAAGACCTGGCCTCCTACCGCATCCGCCGCGGTTCGGTGAGCCATCACAGCTACATATCGCTCATCAGGTGGCACTACCGGTTGTTCCGCACCCTTGGCCACAGCCCTCTGCTCTCGCTCGTCCATACAGGGGGCAACCTGATCTGCGGCACTTATAAAAAGCTCGTGTACCACCGCAAAATCCGTTAACGCCCCATTGCGCAAGCACATGGGCAGAAAAACGTCCGGATAATGAATCCCAAACTGAAAGACTTCCTGGGAAAAAGCGTCTCGGCATTGAGCCCGAAACTGTTTTTCGGACTCCTGTATACGTATCACCGCAAACGCCTGCCGAACTTCAAGCATCCCTC
>CAZWVY010000001.1:6075-18621 GCA_964637105.1 uncultured Sangeribacter sp.
AAATACTCCATGTCGGAGAGGCATTACAATCTCATCGCGCACAAAGTGGTCTGTGAGGAATTCATTGACGACGGGAGCGGGGGCTTTCCGACGGACTACAAATTTCTGTGCATAAAGGGCAAAGCCCGGTGTGTCTTAGCGTGTAACGGGCGCGAGACCGAGCATGCGCACTACGCCCATTATGACATGGACTGGAACTTCAAGCCCGAATATGACCGTAAGCACCGGGCAGCCGGAGTCATCCCCAAACCGGCGAACTTTGAAGAGATGGTCAGCATCGCCGAAAAACTTTCGGAGGGGATAGACCTGGTGAGAGTCGACCTGTTTTCCAACGGAAGCCGGATATGGTTTGGCGAGATGACCCTGACCCCGGCCGCCGGCCTCTTCAAAGGGTGGAGCGACGAAGCCATCGCCCATTTCGGCAAATACCTCAAAAAATCATAAATATGAATATAGTATTAGTCACTAACGCAATGACGCCATACCGTAAATTCTTTTACGATAAAGTGGCCGCATATTGCAAGAGTAAAGGCATTGGTTTTTCGGTCCTGACCATGACGGAGCAAGAGTTCGGATACAATTGGAATTACTCTGAAGTTGACGCTCCGTATAACACGCTTCTCAAGGGGTATCATTTCAAGCGTCCCGTAGTGTCGCATGCCAATCCCGGGGTCGGCAAAGCACTGAAGGCCCTCTCTCCGGATATAATTCTCCTCGGAGGCAGTTATACAAACATCACCTCCTGGCTGGTGCTCAAGTATGCAAAAAAGCATAATGTCCCGGTATACTTCTGGAGCGAATCCCATCTTAATGAAGCCCGCAAGTTCGGCAGTCTTCAGAAGAAAATCAGAAACGCCGTAAAGCATCGTTTTTATGGACAATGTGACGGCTTCTTTTATGCCGGGGAGATGTCGTTGAATTTCATTAAGGATGCAAACCCTGCGGCTGCCCGGCTGCACTTGTGCCCGAATCTGATAGATAATCAAAAATATGCCGCCGCTGGGAATATATCTAAAAGCGAATTAAGAAAGAAGTGGGGAGTAGAGGAATCAAAGAAGGTCGCCCTGCTGCCGGCAAGATTGCATTGGGTGAAGGGCATCCATCTCTTTGTGGATTTATTGGCAAAGGCAAAAGCCGGAAAAGATGTCACGGTCCTTGTACCCGGCACAGGCATACACGAAAAAGAGATAAGGGAGAGCATAGCGCGGTCCGGAATGGATGTGAGGCTGTTAGGGTATCAGCAGCAGAAAGAGATGTTGGAGCTGTATTCAGTGGCAGACCTCTTCTTCCTCCCCTCCCTTTCCGACCCTAATCCCCTGTCATGCATCGAGGCGCTGTGGGCGGGCCTGCCCCTGCTTGTGTCGGACCATGTGGGCAATTATCCCGAGGTGATAGAGGAGGGGGAGAACGGATATGTATTCTCCTATGAAAAGCCTGGGGAGGCGGTAGCCAAAATAGACAGAATTATCACCGCATCCCCTGAGTGGATGCATAAGGCCTCAGAGAAATCGCGCAAGATTGCCGAAGACCGTTTCAACCCGGACAAGGTGGTGGCGCGGCTCATAGGCGATGTCCTCAGGGAGAACAAGCCCTCAAAGTAGCGGAGGCGCAAGTGGCGGAGGCTTTCCAGCCTCCGTAAAGGGGAAAAAAGTAGCGGAGGCTTTCCAGCCTCCGTAAAGCGAAGAAAAGTAGCGGAGGCTTTCCAGCCTCCGCATTTTATTATCAAATAATTTTATTCAGTTTTGCCCAGGCATATCTGGCCAGACGAATGAGGTCAGCGCCCTTAGAATAGTTGTAGCGCCGCATGATGGCGCGGCCCTCCGGCGATGCATTGAGCCTCTTGTTGTTGAATAGCTTCATGATCGGCCATTCATAGGGGAATCCGTTCTCACGGTATATGTTATTGAGCTCAAACCGCTGACGCATGCGCTGGAGGTAAGCTTCGTCATCATACATTTTCCAAGTCTGGCTTCCTCCGGAAGGTTTGTAATACATGTAGACAACATCCGGGAAGACCTCGAAAGTGCGGGAGGCAGCGCTGGCTTTGACAATGCCCATCATGTCATTGCCTGTCTTGACGTTCTCAAACTCCACGTTATTATCAGTCAAGACAGATTTTCTGATCAAGCGGCTCCAAGGGGCCCAGAAACCGTATCGCAATACCTGCAGGGCATCCTTTTTACGGGCCGTGAAGTTGCTGATGTAGCGATTGAGCGAAAGCGGCATATCCTCTCCGGCCTCATTCACACCCGCAGCGTTCACGAATACCATGTCAATATCACGGCGCCCCGCATACTTATCTAACAGTTTGGAGAACTCCGGAGTGAAATAATCATCCGCATCCGCGAAAAACACCCATTCCCCTTTTGCGAGCCTCAATCCTTCATTGCGGGCATTGCCTGCCCCTGAGCTCTCTTTGAGGAAAATGTGCCTGGTGTCTTTCCGGTCGTGGCCGGGGAACGCATCAAAATCCACCTTGTCCGGGGAACTGTTGTCATCGACAATGATGATTTCAAGGTCATCCCTGACCGGAATGGACTTCAGCATCCTGTCAAGGAGCTCCGGTGTGTTTTTATGGGGGATGATAATGCTGTAGTTAATCATATCAACTTGGAATGAATGTATGAAATATTATGCAAATTTATAAAATAATGCACAGCCTGCCTAAGGATTCAGCGTCAAAGTTCACATCAAATCCCCAAGGAAATTCAGGAAGGGATAAATTTTATTTGGTAAAAAGGCGTTTTTTAGTTAATTTTGTGGCTCAATGACAGGCCGAAATAATTGCCCCTGCTAAGGGCATCGATGTGGGCCGTCATATCAACGTATTGAACTATAATATGTTGAGGGTATATGAAAACTGCATTGCTGCCGGATTTGGGCATAATATCCGAAAACCGGCAGAATGTCGTTGCGCACGTGAGAAAATAAAGGTTAAATTATCCTATGGCA
The DNA here is from genome assembly GCA_964637105.1 of uncultured Sangeribacter sp. Lineage (GTDB taxonomy): Bacteria > Bacteroidota > Bacteroidia > Bacteroidales > Muribaculaceae > Lepagella. The sequence continues at coordinate 9,028 of CAZWVY010000001.1, forward strand.
GTTAAAATCGCACATGCGGAAAATCTGCGGCCGCAACGTGACGGATATGTGGATTTGCTGAGGACAATAGGGCTGTTCTGCCTTATCGTCGCCCACACCTATGCTCCGGTATCCCTCAGGATAATTAGGGTATTTGATGTGCCCCTCATGGTTTTTGTGTCCTCCTTGTGCTATTCGCATAAGCTCACATACTCCGATTATTTGAAAAAACGGGTGCTGAGGATTTACAAGCCTGTAGGAATTTTCCTATGCATGTTCTTCATAGTGACCCTTCCTGTCGCCCCGTATATTCCCAAATTTGACTTGACCTGGGATAAAGTGCTGGGCTCCTTTATGCTGTGGGACAAGCCGAGCATAGGCTATGTGTGGATAATGCGCGTGTTCATACTCACCGCTATGGTCATGCCCCCCTTGTACATGCTGCTGAAGCGGTGCAGACCTTGGCAGGTATGCCTGCTCATAGGAGGAATCTACGGGGGAAACCAATTGCTTGCGCTCTATGTGATTGCCATGCCTGAGGGGGTGGTGAGGTTCGTCCTCGATGAGTATGTGGTTTACTTCATTGGGTACCTGCCTATAGTCATTCTCGGCATACGCGCTAAAACTGATGCTTGGCAGACAATGGCGGGGTATATCGGTTTACTGGCAGTGCTGGGAGTCATCAATTGGATGATGCAGCCGGATTTTCCGATAAATCCAATGACTGACAAGTATCCGCCCCACGGCATGTATGTGCTTTATGGCGGTGCGGTCTCAGCGGGCCTCTGGATGATTAAACCCCTGTTCAAAGGAGTGCGATATCCCGCCATAGCAGCTTATACCGGACGCAACTCCATGTGGATTTATCTGTGGCATATATTTCCGGCATACCTGATTATTCCTGTATCCAAGATACACCATCTGTGGTTCGGACGTTATCTGTTTGTATTGCTGGCAATGTACGGGCTGACATGGCTGTTCTTCCGCATCACATCAAGATTTCCCAAACTGGCATGGCTTGCCAAGGCATAAATGACACCATCTAAACGACTTGCTATAAATACCCTGGCGCAGTATGTGCGCACTGTGGCCAATGTGCTGCTGGTCCTGGTGGCGACGCGCCTGATTTTCCGGGCTCTCGGCTCCAATGACTACGGCATATACAGCCTGGTGGCGGGAGTGGTGTCGATGCTCACATTCTTCACCAATGCTCTGACTACCACCACACAGAGATTCCTGTCATACAACTATGGCAAGGGCAACATCAGACTGTTGGCGGAATATTTCACTAACAGTGTGATTATTCATATTGGCCTGGGATGCATACTTGCCCTGATCATGTTAGGGGCATTGCCGCTGCTTTTCAACGGATTTCTGAATATTCCTGCGGGGAGTCTGTCGGTTGCCAAGGATGTCTACATGCTCCTCATTGCCATGCTGTTCATCTCGCTGATAGCGTCTCCGCTCAGGGCTGTGCTGTTAGCTCATGAAAACATTGTCTATATCTCGGTGGTGGACATCATGGACGGAGTGCTGAAACTGCTCATAGGCGTGGTATTGACATTTTTCATGGCCGACAGGCTTATCTGGTATGCAGTGCTGATGTGCTGTGTGACATCGGCAAATCTGATAGCTTTCAGCGCGTTCTGTTTTATCAAATATAGGGAATGCAGGGAAATGCGTCTAAGTTACCTTGATAAAACGAAAGTCAAGGAGCTGACCGCTTTCGCCGGATGGACAATATACGGCACGCTCTGCCTCTTCGGCCGTGTGCAGGGCGTCGCGATTGTTCTTAACAAGTTTTTCGGAACTGTCATAAATGCCGCGTACGGCATCGCCTTGCAGGTCAACGCTGCTTTAGGCGCCGTGTCAGGCGCCTTGCAGACTGCCCTCGCTCCGCAGCTGATAAAGGCCGAGGGAGAGAATAACAGGGCCAAGATGCTGATGCTCTCCGAGTTCGGATGCAAGATGAGTTTCATATTGCTCTCATACGTGGCCTTCCCGCTTTTGTTTGAGATGAACGGAATACTCAAACTGTGGCTGGGTAATCCTCCTGCTAACGCATCATTCCTTTGCAGCCTGCTGATTGTGGCTAACATGGCAGACCAGCTGACTGTAGGATTCAATACCACAATGAACGCAGTAGGCAAAATCCGCAACTTCCTCCTGACGGTCAACACTCTCAAATTCATGACCGTATTTATATTGGCCGGATTGTTGTGGCTTAAGATGAATTTGTATTGGGCACTGTCGTTTTATCTATGGATAGAGATCATAGGGTGCGTGCTGCGGGTGATGTTCTGCAAAAAATATGTGGGGCTCAATGTGGCCGGCTATGTGGAGCGCGTGCTGCTCCGGCTGCTGATTCCCGTGGGAGTCATCTCTGCTGCATACTGGATGATGAGCGCGTGGAGTTTCTCCATTCTCTCTTTCATAATCAAATTCATAGTCGGCTCCCTGGTATATACAGCCGCACTGTATTTCTTCGGCCTGGACGCGGATGAAAAATCACGCATCAAAACGCTGTTTCAGAAATTCAGACCCGCAAGGGCCCGAAATTAACTGATTGCCAATGGACATTATTATACTTATAGCGATATGGGGTGTCCTGTATAAGACGTGCCGCAGCTACATAGGAAGCGGAATCATTTATTTCCTGTTCCTGGTCGGCATGCTGCTGCCTGTATCGTTAGACCCCGGCTATGCCATTCATGGCTCCTGGGCGCAGGAGGTCAAACCTTGGAATATGGTCGCATTCGGGTTATGCCTGGCTGCGGGATTCCTGCCATGGTACGCATTTGACAAATGGAGCGCGTCACGGACATTCTATGTGCCGGATTCAGCCGTTCCGGCTCTCGAAAGAATCTTCATGCTTATTATTGTCGCGTCTCTTTACTCGCTCATTTATCTGACTCCTTATGCCCTTGCCTCTCTTTCGATGGGCGCAGCCGAAACGCGGGCGGCCATTTACGCAGGAGAGGGCTCGGTGCTCCCCAAGAGCATATTCACTACCATAGCGGTGGCCGTGGCCGGATTCAGTGTGTACGATGTGATGTTCTTCTTCGTGGCCTGCCTGCATCCGGCGCTGAGAAAATACCGGGTATGGCTGATTCTCTCAAGCCTGTCATATCTTGCGAACAGTTTTGCTTTCACAGCCCGCGACGGTCTGATTATCATTCCATGTTTCTATGTCGTGTTCTACCTTCTTTTCTCCAAATCGCTGCAGTGGGATTTGAGGAAGAAAATCAAGAAGCAGATTCTCGTGGTTGTTGCGCTGGCCGGAATTTTCATGGCGGTGTTCAGCATGAGCAGGTTCTATGCCGAGCAAGACGTAAACAAACTATACCAAGGCACGGTAGGATACCTGGCTCAGCAGCGTCACGTATTTGACGCCACGATAGAGGGACAGGACGACTTCTGGGGGTTCGAGTGTCGTTTTCCCCTTGTAAACCGACTGATGGGTGTGCCCGAATACGAGGTTAACCGCAGGGATAATTCCTTCGAGTGGTCATTCCCGACGATGTATGGCGAGTTCTATGACGCTTTCGCGTGGCCGGGACTGATACTGATGACCCTGGTGTTCGCGGGGTATTATTATTTTGCGATAAAATGGTGTGAGAGGCGGAATAATGCTTTCTCCACCATGTTGATGTTCACTGTCTATCTTTTCATTGCAGTGACTGGCATGTTCTATACTCGGGCAGGAGGTTCGGTGACGAACAACATATTCTATCTTGTCCTGTCTATCGTGCCTTTCATCATGCCGCGATTAGTAGTCTCTTATCAGCACACAATTCAGGGCCATTATTGAATTTCACTGCGCAAAGGTTCATGTATGAAGATACTGCAGCTCAACGTGACAGCCAACTGGGGGTCAACGGGAAAAATAGCCGAGGGCATAGGCCGCGTGGCCATGAAGAGGGGATGGGAGTCAGCCATCGCCTACGGGCGCATGATGAACCCTTCGGATTCGGAGCTCATCAAGGTCGGTGACATGGGCGAGGTGTACCTGCATTACGCCAAGAACAGGTTTCTCGACGGCGAGGGACTCGGCAGCCGAAAGGCCACGCAGAGGCTGGTTGAGGAGATCAAGCGGCTCAAACCGGATGTGATACACCTGCACAACATCCATGACCATTGGCTGAATTATCCCGTGCTGTTCGAATACCTCCACAGTGTGGATACGCCGGTAGTATGGACGTTTCACGACTGCTGGGCTTTCACCGGCCATTGCGCCCACTTCGAGATGGCCGGATGCTTTAAGTGGCAGACAGCATGCGGGGACTGCATACAGAAATTCAATCCGGGCCTTGACCGGTCGGCAAGAAACTTCGATCTTAAGAAAAAATGGTTCGCGGGCTTGGGTAAACGTCTCACTGTGGTAGGCGCCTCTGACTGGGTGAGCCGTTACGCGGCGCAGTCATTCCTGAAGGATTGCAATATCACGACGCTGCATAACGGAGTTGACTTGAATGTATTCACACCCGGAGGCCGGAAGGAGCGCATGATTCTTGGTGTCTCCAATGTCTGGCCTCCTTACAAAGGCCTGGCTGACTTCATAGCCCTGCGGGAAAAACTCCCTGCGGATGTCGGCATTACTCTTGTGGGTCTGAAGCCGGAGCAGATCAAGTCGCTGCCACAGGGTATTACCGGCTTGGAGCGCACCTCCGGAGTGCAGGAATTAGTGGAACTTTACCGCAAAGCCTCGGTGTTTGTCAATCCTACCCACAACGATACATTCCCGACTGTAAATATTGAGGCCCTGGCCTGCGGCACACCCGTGGTCACCTATGCTACCGGAGGCAGTCCGGAGAGCGTTGACAGCAAGACGGGGCTGGTAGTGCCGAAAGGGGATGTGGAGGCATTGGCGGGCGCGGTGATGAGGGTTCTTGATAACCCCGGGGAGTTCAAGGCAGAAAATTGCCGCAGCCGCGCGGAAGCTGAGTTTGATATGCAACGTCAGTTCGGCCGTTACGTGGACCTCTATGAATCATTAATTAAGAAAAAATAATATAATTACCATCATATATGTCACTTTTCAAAGACAAGACTCTCCTTATCACGGGGGGCACGGGTTCGTTCGGAAACGCGGTGCTCAAGCGCTTCCTTGACACTGATATTAAGGAAATACGCATTTTCAGCCGCGATGAGAAGAAGCAGGATGATATGCGCCATGAGTACCAGGCGCGCTATCCGGAGGCGGCCCACAAGATCAAGTTCTATATCGGCGATGTGCGCGACCTCCAGTCATGCAAGAATGTGATGCCCGGAGTGGACTATATCTTCCATGCTGCGGCGCTCAAGCAGGTGCCCTCGTGCGAGTTTTTCCCGATGGAGGCTGTCAAGACCAATGTGATCGGCACTGACAATATCCTGACTGCCGCTATAGAGGCCGGCGTGGAGGCGGTTATCTGCCTCTCGACCGACAAGGCCGCATATCCGATTAATGCAATGGGCATCACCAAGGCTATCGAGGAGAAGGTGGCAGTGGCCAAGTCCCGCTACTCGGGCAATACCAAGATATGCTGCACGCGCTACGGCAATGTGATGTGCTCGCGCGGTTCGGTCATACCCCTCTGGATTGAACAGATACGCAGCGGCAATCCCATCACTATCACCGAGCCCTCTATGACCCGCTTCATCATGAGCCTCGAGGAGGCTGTGGACCTCGTATTGTTCGCTTTCGAGCATGGACAGAACGGCGACATCCTCGTGCAGAAGGCTCCCGCCTGCACCATCGGCACCCAGGCTGAGGCGGTGTGCGAGCTTTTCGGGGGCAAGAAGGAGGACATCAAGGTTATCGGCATCCGCCACGGCGAGAAGATGTATGAGACCCTGCTCACCAATGAGGAATGCGCCAAGGCCGAGGACTTAGGCGATTTCTACCGTGTGCCGGCTGACAACCGGGGACTGAATTACGACAAGTTCTTCAAGGATGGCGACGACACCCGCAATCTGCTGACAGAGTTCAATTCCAATAACACCCGCCAGCTGAATGTGGAGGAGACCAAGGCTAAGATCGCGGCCCTCGACTATATACAGCGCGAGCTCTCGGGCGAAGGCAATTTCGTGCAGTAATCCAAACCATAGGCTTCCAAATAAACCATACGCTTGCAATGAAAGTATTAGTGACCGGCGCCAAGGGGTTCGTAGGACGCAATCTCGTGGCCCAGCTCAACAATATCAAGGAGGGCAAGGCCAAGAACTATCCGGTGAAGATAGATGAGGTATTCGAGTACGATATAGACTCGACGCCCGAGGAGCTCGACCGCTATTGCCGCGAGGCCGACTTTGTCTTCAACCTTGCCGGAGTCAACCGTCCCGAGAATCCCGAGGATTTCAAAAAGGGCAATTTCGGGTTCGCCTCGACTCTGCTCGACACGCTCCGCAAGCACGGCAGCAAGGCCCCGGTGATGCTTTCCAGCTCCATCCAGGCCACGCTGCTCGGCCGTTATGCCGGACACCCCTACGGCGAGAGCAAGAAGGCCGGTGAGGAACTCTTCTTCAAGTATGCCGACGAGGAGGGAGTGAAGGTGCTTGTCTACCGTTTCCCGAACTTGTTCGGGAAATGGTGCCGCCCCAATTACAATTCAGCGGTGGCCACATTCTGCAACAACATCGCCAACGACCTCCCCATTCAGGTCAATGACCCGAGCGTGGAGCTGGAGCTGCTCTATATCGACGACCTCGTGGAGGAGATGATACTCGCCCTGCAAGGCAAGGAGCACCGCTGCGAGTTTGACGGCGTGGAGACCGTGCTCAAGGAGGATGGCCGCTACTGCGCCGTCCCGGTCAGCCACAAGGTGACGCTCGGAGAGATAGTGGAGATGCTGGAGCGCTTCAAGGAGATGCCCCGCACGTTAGGCGTTCCCGACCTTACACCGGGAGGCTTCGAGAAGAAGCTCTATTCGACCTATCTGAGCTACCTGCCCAAGGAGAAGATGAGCTACGGCCTGAAGATGAACTGCGATGACCGGGGGTCGTTCACGGAGATAATCCGCACGGCTGACGCCGGCCAGTTCTCAGTCAACATCTCCAAGCCGGGAATCACCAAGGGGCAGCACTGGCACCACACCAAGAACGAGAAGTTCGTCGTCGTCAAGGGGCACGGGCTGATACAGCTCCGCAAGGAGGGCACTGACGAGGTAATAGAGTTTGAAGTGAGCGGCGACCGCATACAGGTGGTCGAGATGATACCGGGCTACACCCACAACATCATCAACCTCTCTGACACCGAAGATCTGGTGACCTTCATGTGGTGTAACGAGCCTTTCGATCCCTCGCATCCCGACACATTCTTTGATCCGGTAGAGATGAAATGATACGGTCCTACAAGGAGCTGCAGTTCTACATCATGGCCGACATGATGATGACGCGCGGGAAATTCAAGTGGTCGGCAAAAGACCGGCTGAACCATCTGATTTTTCCGGACTATATCATGCGTTACATGCGGTCGCTGCGGTGGTGCAGCTACATATACCGCGACACCGGCCGCTGCGACGGAGATCCGGAGCTCCTTGATTCACCAAGCGTCCTGATGCGTATCCGGGGAATGTATCACCGCTGGCGCTACAGGCGGTTGGCCTACAAGTTAGGCTACTCTATCGGCTGGCACTCTTTGGGATACGGGGCCGTGCTTTCCCATTTCGGCACGATAGTGGTGGGATGGTTCAACCGCATCGGGAATTATCCGGTGATTCATACGTCGTCCTGCGTCGGAGGAAGAGACAAAGTCATAGGCGACGGGTTCTATCTCTCTGTGGGCGCCAAAGTGGTGGGGGGAACTGCTTTCGGGGACTATGTGACGGCCGGGGCTAACGCGGTGGTCACCAAATCGTCCGATGGCAACGTGCTCTTAGCGGGCATCCCTGCCCGGCCTGTCCGCGCCGCCCGCCCGTGGTATGAAGACGACCCGATGTATACGGAACGGTGGCGGCAGGTGGAGAACCTCAGAAAACAAATGAATTTAGACTAAAATGACAAAAGATATTGATAAAAAGGAAGTGAAGTTTGCCGACAACGGCAAGCTCAAGCTCCTCATCATAGTGGGCACGCGCCCTGAGATCATACGCCTGGCAGCAGTCATCAACAAGTGCCGCGAATATTTCGATGTCATACTCGCGCACACGGGCCAGAACTACGACTACAACCTGAACGGGATTTTCTTCCGCGACCTCAAGCTCGCGGACCCGGAGGTCTACATGGATGCCGTGGGCAAGGACTTGGGCGAGACGATGGGCAATATCATCGCCGCTTCATACGGCCTGATGGTCGATACCAAGCCCGATGCGGTGCTCGTCTTAGGCGACACCAACTCCTGTCTCTCGGTCATCGGCGCCAAGCGCCTGCATATACCCATCTTCCACATGGAGGCGGGCAACCGCTGCTTTGACGAGTGCCTCCCCGAGGAGACCAACCGCCGGATCGTGGACATCATCTCGGATGTCAATATCTGCTATTCCGAGCACGCCCGCCGCTATCTGAACGCCTCCGGCGTCGCACCGCAGCGCACATACGTCAGCGGGTCGCCTATGGCTGAGGTGCTGCACAACAACCTGCCCGACATCGAGAAGAGCGACATCCTCAGCCGGCTGGGCCTCGAGAAGGGCAAGTACATACTGCTCTCCGCCCACCGCGAGGAGAATATCGACACCGAGAAGAATTTCCTCTCCCTCTTCAACGCCATCAACGCCATGGCGGAGAAGTATGACATGCCCATACTCTACAGCTGCCATCCGCGCTCGCGCAAGCGCCTCGAGCAGTCCGGATTCAAGCTCGACAAGCGCGTCATAGCTCATGAGCCCCTCGGATTTCACGACTACAACAATCTGCAGATGAATTCCTTCGCCGTGGTCAGCGACTCGGGTACGCTCCCCGAGGAGTCATCTTTCTTCCTGTCAATCGGCAAGCCGATCGCTGCGGTGTGCATCCGCACCTCGACAGAGCGCCCCGAGGCTCTCGACAAGGGCGATTTCATCCTCGCCGGCATCGATGAGGCTTCGCTGCTGCAGGCTGTTGATGTGGCTGTGGAGATGAACCGCAACGGCCATCTGGGCCTCCCGGTGCCCAACTATGTTGACGAGAATGTCTCGGACAAGATTGTCAAGCTCATACAGAGCTACACGGGGGTAGTCAACAAGATGGTGTGGCGCAAGTTCTGACCACGGTCGAAACCGGCGCTTACAATGACTTTTACACGCTTCCAAAGATGAACATACTGTTTCTGACCATCAACCGCATGAGTTCGCTTGAGGAGCGGGGCATCTACTCCGACCTGATGCGCGAGCTGCGCCGCAGGGGCAACAAGATTTACGTGGCTGCCCCGACTGAGCGGCGCTACGGCAAGCCTACCCACCTCATCAAGGAGGAGGGAGCTGAGATTCTGAAAGTGCGCACGCTCAACATCCAGAAGACCAATGTGGTGGAGAAGGGGATAGGCACCCTCCTGCTCGAGCGCCAGTTCGTGAAGGCCATACACAAGGCATGGCCGGATGTGAAGTTCGATATGGTCATCTATTCCACTCCGCCCATCACTTTCAACAAGGTCATCAAGGAGGTCAAGGCCCGCTACGGAGCCAAGAGCTACCTTATGCTCAAGGACATATTCCCGCAGAA
>CAZWVY010000001.1:18721-37934 GCA_964637105.1 uncultured Sangeribacter sp.
GTGGATTTCCTGCTCGATGTGGTGGAGGCCAACGAGAAGCGGGAAGACTCTTACATCGTGATTGTCGGCGACGGCACGGAATATCCGCGCATGACGCAATGGTTTGATACGTGCAACCCCCGCAATGCCAAACTGATCTCCCGCCTTCCCAAAGAGGATTACGACCGTCTGGTCAGGGTGTGCGATGTGGGACTGATATTTCTGGATCCGCGTTTCACCATCCCCAATTTCCCGTCGCGGCTGCTGAGCTATCTCGAGGCCGGGATGCCGGTGCTTTTAGCCACCGACCCCAACACTGACCAGGGGCGCAAAGCCGAGCAGGCAGGGTTCGGCCTGTGGTGCCTCAACGGCGACCTGGGCCGGTTCATGGCCAACATGGACCGCATGACCCCCGAAGCCATCCGCGAAATGGGCGCCAAAGGACGCGCCTATCTCCTCGCCAACTACACCGTCGACAAAGTCGCCGACACCCTCACCCGATAAATAGAAACTATTCCAGTGAAACCATATAAAAACTTCTTCAAACGCGCTATTGACATCGTTGTGTCCGGGAGCGCTCTGTTAGTGCTCAGCGTGCCGCTGGCGGTCGTGACGCTCTGGCTGCACTTCGCCAACAAGGGGGCGGGCGCCTTCTTCTTCCAGGAGCGCCCCGGCAAGGGGGGCAAGATTTTCAAGGTGGTCAAGTTCAAGTCTATGACCGACGAGAAGGGCCCCGACGGCAAACTGCTTCCGGATGCGCAAAGGCTCACCAAGGTCGGAAAATTTGTGCGCTCCACCTCCATCGACGAGCTTCCCCAGCTGTGGAACGTACTGAAAGGGGACATGTCACTCATCGGCCCCCGCCCGCTGCGCACATACTATCTGCCCCTGTATTCGCCGACACAGGCACGCCGCCATGAGGTGCGCCCCGGCATCACAGGCTGGGCGCAGACGCACGGGCGCAATTCCATCACATGGACCAAGAAGTTTGAGTATGATGTCTGGTATGTGGACAACATCTCATTCCTGCTCGATTGCAAAATCATATGGATGACGGTAATGAAAGTCCTCAAACGCGAAGGCATATCAGCTGAAGGAGAGGCGACAATGGTCCCCTTCGACGGCACAAATTAATAATGAAAAGTATGAAAAGCGTAATAATTGGCGCCGGAAAATATGGCGAGGTATATCTGAACTATCTGCGAGAAGCGGGGGCTGATGTGATCGGATTTTTGGATGACGACCCTGCGGCGCAGCAGAAACATTGCGGAGGCGTGCCGGTATTGGGCCCCGTGTCGATGATGGAGACCCTGAAGGAAACCCATGGTGTAGAGGCCATCTATTGTCCCTTGGGCAATAACCGCCTGCGTGTGAAGTTCCTGACCAAGGCCCGCGAATTAGGCTACGAGACTCCTAATTACATACATCCGTCTGTCAACATCTCCCCGGAGGTGAAAATCGGCAAGGGTGTCTATATCCTTTTAGGAACCAATATCATGCCCTGCACCGAATTTGAGGATTTCGTGATGATAAGCATGGGTGTCAACATAGCCCATCATGTCCTCTTGAAACGCGGCACATTCCTTTCGACGGGGTGCAATTTCGGAGCCTCCATTGTGGCGGAGGAATACACCTATTGCGGTATCAGTTCCACCATTATGACCGGGCTGCACCGCTTGGGCAAGGACTGCCTGATAGGAGCCGGAGCGGTCGTCATCAAAGACGTGCCCGACGGCGCAGTGATGGCCGGTGTCCCGGCCCGCGTCATCCGCTTCGCCCCCGGGTACGGCCCCCGCTGACTCGCTTCCCTCTGAAAAATCCTCACATATTGAAGCGGAAAAGCAAATTTAGCTCCCCTGGAATAATTATTTAATGAGATTGGAATCTTGAGCCGTAATTGAAGATATGCCATGATTTTCAATTCGTTTCAGTTTGTCTGGCTGTTTCCGCTGATTTTCGCTCTATACTGGCTTCTCGACCGGCTGGGCCGACATCGGCGAGGCCATGCTGCTGCCAAGTATTTCCTCCTGGCCGTCTCATACGGCCTTTATGCACAGTGGAGCCTGCCATACACGCTCATACTTTTCGGGGTCACGGCAATAACATATATTTTCGGCCGGATAATCGAGAATAAGAGGGCCTACGGGTGCAGGAAGTATATCATATGGGCCGGGGCGCTGCTCACACTCTGCCCGCTGTTAGTGTTCAAATACTTCAACTTCATAACCGATGCAGGTGCTTCAGCGCTGCAGTGGATCGGCATTGATGCCGCCGCGCCTGCATTGCGGTGGGTCGTGCCCTTAGGGCTGTCTTTCTACACCTTCCAGGCCCTGGGATACCTGTGGGATGTCTATTACCGCAAGTTTCCCGCTGAGCATAACTTCGGCGATTACATGCTGTTTGTGGCCTTCTTTCCTCAGATACTCTGCGGCCCTATCAGCCGGGCGGAGGAGCTGATGCCGCAAATCAAGCGATGTCCTCCGTTCAATTACAGCCGCGCTGTATCGGGATTGAAGTATCTACTTTGGGGAATGTTTCTCAAGGTCGCCTTTGCAGACCGGCTGGGCGTATATGTCGACACTGTCTACGCCGACCCCGCGAAATACTCCGGCAGCTCGAATCTCCTCGCGAGCATCTTCTACTCGCTGCAGATATATGGGGACTTCGCCGGATACTCATTCATGGCGCTCGGGGTGGCCAGGCTGTTAGGCTTCGATATCATCAAGAACTTCAACCGTCCCTATCTGGCAACTTCCATAACGGGCTTCTGGAAACGATGGAATATCTCTCTGACACGCTGGCTGACCACCTACATCTATATTCCACAGGGAGGAAGCCGGCGCGGCAGACTGCGCACATACTTCAACATCCTCCTGACATTCCTCGTCAGCGGCATATGGCACGGAGCTGCATGGACGTTCATCTTCTGGGGAATGATACACGGAGCGGCGCAGTGCGTGGAGAAGTTTTTTGGTTTAAACGCCTCCGCAAAGGGCTTCCTGAAGGTTGCCGGGAGAATTGCGCTGACTTTTACCATTGTCAATTTTGCCTGGATTTTCTTCCGTCTGCCGACCATTGGAGAGGGCTTCTATGTCATCCGCCACATTTTTTCGGATTTCGGTATTCCCTATATCCATCCGACTACTTTCTTCCACCTCGCGGTCATAGCGCCGATAGTTTTCGCAGCTGACATTTTGCGGGAGTTCAAACCGGGTGCAGTCGCCGCCCTTAACAGGCATGCCATAGTCAGATGGGGGGCATATATCCTCCTGGCTGTGCTGATTATGACTTTCGGAGTGCTGGATTCGGGTCAGTTCATATACGTAAGTTTCTAAGTCTTGAAGAAATTTCTGATTAAACTCGCGCTCTTCTTTGCCATACTTGCAGCGGTCGACATGGCTGCAGGACTGGCCGCTTCTGCGTTAAGGATGCGGGCAAAGGGAGGAGATACCTTCAAAGAGCAATATATTAAAAACCGTTCCGATGAGGAGATTGTGATTGTGGGCTCATCAAGGGCGGCCCATCATGCAATTCCCTCCATTCTGTCTGATTCGTTAGGTGCAAAGATGTACAATGCCGGCATGGACGGACAAGGGGTGATTTACAACTACGGTGTCCTCCTGCAGCTGCTCGAGCGGAAACATGTGAAGACAATAGTCTACGAGCTCACTTCTTCATTCGACTATCTGGAAGGTGACAACAGCCGTTATCTTGCTCATCTCAGAGGAGCATATGATGTAAAGGGCGTTGATTCCATATTCATGGAAGTGAATCCGACGGAGCGCGTCAAGATGCTTTCGCACCTGTACCGCATCAACTCGGGAATAGGGAACTTGCTCTATGACTGTTTCGTGGCACCTATTGACTCCCGGGCAGGATATGTGCCACTCTGGACCCGGTATTCCGGGGATATGCGTGTGGAAGCCGAAAATCCCGAGGAGAGGGGGAATTACACATATGATACCGTAAAGATGCGTTATCTGGACAGATTCATTGCGAAATGCAGGGAGAGGGGAGTGCGCCTCATCTTTACGGTCTCACCTTACCTGGGTCAGAATTATTCCTACAGATACGGCCTGGAGCTGGCACGGAGAGATTCGGTGCCGGTGATAAATTTCAAGACTGACCCGGAGCTGTTTGATGACCGGGCCTTGTTTCAGAACGAGGACCATCTCAATAATGCGGGGGCTATTGTATACAGCCGCTGGCTGGGGGGGCAGCTGAGACAGCTCCTGGCTCACCCCGAAGATACTGTTTCATCTGCTTCCCTCCGCTGAGGGAAGCACTCAAGATAGAAGATAATATGAGAGAAAGAATACTGCTCTGCCTTGCCCACATGAGCGGCAAGGAGATGGATTTCGTCAAGGAGGCCTTCGACTCCAACTGGGTGGTGCCCTTAGGGCCTAATGTCAACGGGTTCGAGAAGGACCTCGAGAAGTTTGTCAACCATCGCAAGCACGGCGAGCCGCTCCACAAGGAGGTGGTGGCCCTCTCGGCGGGCACGGCCGCGGTGCACCTGGCCCTGATAGGCTGCGGCGTGGGCCCCGGCGATGAGGTGCTGGTGCAGTCGTTCACGTTCTGCGCTTCATCGCATCCCATCACATATCTGGGCGCCACACCCGTCTTTATCGACTCCGAGCCTGAGACGTGGAATATGGATCCCGACCTGCTTGAAGAGGCCATCAAGGACCGTATCGCAGTGACCGGAAAGAAGCCCAAGGCCATAGTGCCGGTGGCCCTCTACGGCATGCCTTACAAGATTGACCGCATAATGGAGATTGCCCGCAGGTATGACATCCCGGTGATTGAGGATGCGGCCGAGGGGCTCGGCTCGAGATATGACGGGCAGGTGCTCGGGACGTTCGGCCGCTTCGGAGTGCTGTCGTTCAACGGCAACAAGATGATTACCACCTCAGGCGGCGGTGCACTGATTTGCGATGATGCCGAGGCCAAGAGCAACATCATGTGGTATGCCACCCAGGCGCGTGAGAGCTATCCCTATTACCAGCATGAAGCCATCGGCTACAACTACCGCATGAGCAACATCTGCGCCGGAATCGGCCGCGGGCAGATGACCATCCTTGATGACCACATCGCCCACCACCAGCATGTGCAGGAGCTGTATTGCGAGCTGCTCGGGGATGTTGAGGGCATAGAGATGCACAAGAGCCCCGGGCCGGAATTCGATTCCAATTTCTGGCTCTGCACCTGCACCCTCTCCCCTTCGCTGAGAGTGAAAGGGGAGGAGAATGCCTACAAGGAGGTGATAAAGGGGGCTGTAGGAGGCGCGGCGGGCGTCATCCACGTGGCCGCCACCCCGACTACCGACTGCCAGCCCAATGATAATGTAGAGGCCATGCGCGTGGCCCTCGATGCAGCCGGCATTGAGGCGCGTCCGCTATGGAAGCCGATGCACAAGCAGCCCGTCTACAAGGATGCCCCGGCATATGTCAACGGTGTCAGCGAGTCGCTCTTCAAAGTAGGCCTCTGCCTGCCTGCCGGCCCTTGGGTTACGGACGATGATGTGCGCTATATAGTAAGCATGATAAAGGCCAGCATCCTGTAACCCCGTCTCCAAAATAGACACTATCTCATAAATAGACCCCGCCTCACGAAGTTTCGTGAGGCGGGGCATTAATTTTCATGAGACGGGGCATTAATTATGAATAAATCACACCGGAGAGGCCCTTATCGTGCGTCTCCACCAGGCGCAAGCAAAGGCTTATGGTGGTATCGCTACCGATGTAAGAAATATTCTGCGATCCCGAACAAAATCTTATATTCGTTACGCTGGGTGAGAAGAAAGGGTATGAGTATCACTTGCTTTTTGATGACTTTTGTAATATTTTGAAGAATGACACCTTAGAATAAGCGTCATTTCGCAACCGTCATATCATCCACAACTTCGCAGAAAAATCAGCAGGTTATGACGCTTCTTTTTATAGCAACCTCAGTTTCATATATCCCGGATGTTGATGCAGATTGGAGGATAGCTCTCGCCGTCATATATTACGCTTGTTGATTTGATATTGGGGAGAAGGCTTTTCAGTGCATTCATGTTTTCTCTATAATCAGGTCGCAGCATCTTCCCCGCTTTCATTTCATATAGGTTAAGGCCTTCTGGTGTTACCAACACTGCATCAACTTCCTTGCCCGATTGTTCCCGATAGAAATATAGATCTGCATCGAGATCATTGTTGAATTGATTTTTAATCAGCTCGCATACTGCCATATTCTCGAAAATCGCTCCTTTCAAAGGATGGGACTCCAATTGTTCATAACTTGCAATCTTCAGGAGATAGCATAGAAGTCCTGTGTCATAGAAATAGACCTTAGGCATTTTGGTGAGTCTTTTAGTAAGGTTATGGAAATATGGTGGCAACTGAAATGCAATATAGGAAGTGGCCAACATAGAGAACCACTCTGAAATTGTCTTGGAAGTGACACCCACTTCCCGCGCCAAGGAAGATGCATTGAATTCTGAACCGACCCGGGTTGCCAGTAATCTTACAAACTTGTCAAACTCGAGGAGATTCTTAATCCTTAGTAGGTCACGTAGATCCCTTTCAATATAAGTATTATAATAATTCCTGTAAAAACGACGTGGAGCATCGTGATTTACAAGAACTCCGGGATATTGACCTTGCCACAAGAGCATTTCTATAGAATTGTCAAGCTCACTTTTATCCATCTCCTTAAAAGAGAAGGGGAGTAAGGTAAAGAGAGCTGCCCGACCCGCCAATGACTGTGTGACGGTTTTCAATAACGAGAAATTGCTGCTTCCGGTAAGGATATAACGGAGCTTTCTGTTTTCGTCCACGCGGACTTGAATCATGGATAGCAGTTCCGGAACGTGTTGCACTTCATCAATGATGACCTTATCTCCTAAGTCTTCAATAAAGCCAACTGGATCTTCCATAGCTGCCGTTCTGGTTACAACATGTTCCAGACTCACATAGTTATAATCGGGATACAAATGCCTGCAAAGACAAGTTTTACCGGATTGCCTTGGACCGGTTATCACTATCACCGGGTAATAGGGCTCTGCATCCTTAATTTGTGTAGAAAGTAACCTGGGTTTATAATTCTCCATGTTAATTACAGATTTTAAAGTGTTTGTTCAAATAATTTAAGGTTTAACTTTAAATTATCTGGATGATCAATTCTAATAAACAAGAGTGTCGCTCCGAATAATTTGGAGTAATACTCCAAATTATTAAGTTGGGACTAAAAAAGAGAGGATCAATCCTCTCTTTTGCGGAGTGAGCGAGATTCGAACTCGCGGTACGCTTTTGGCGCACACACGCTTTCCAGGCGTGCCTCTTCAGCCACTCGAGCATCACTCCTTAGCTGGTTTCTCAACGGTTTCCCCTTGACATTTCCTGCATCTCGGCGGCTGTCTGCTTCCTCAGCTCGGCGACTGTGTGCCTCCTCATCTCGGGGGCTGTCTGCCTCCTCATCTCGGGGGCTGTGTGCCTCCTTGATGACGGCTGCATTGCTGCCGTTTGGCCGGGGCTGTCATGCCGGGTGGGCCGTTGATTTTGTTTTTCGCTGCGAAGTTAATACTTTTATTTGGAATGGCAATAGATTTTTGCAGTTTTTTTTGTAATTTTGTCAATAATTTTTTGCGCCACGAGTGCTTTGATTCGCCTGCGGGGACTGTGTGGGAGCCGTAAGGCGGTGATACGGCGCGTGTTGGGGCTTTTAACTTTAAAATTACCTTGCATCTGATATGAAGGCGATACGGAGTGTGAGCGGGGCGCTGCTGATGGGGGCGGTGATTCTGAGCGGAGGGTGCGGAAAGAGCGGCGGCCAGGCCGGTGCCTTTCCCGATAATTTCAATTCCCTCTCTGATGAGGAGCGTGTGGCATACGTGATGGAGAATGCTTCGCCCGATTCGGTGGCGCGTTTCATCTGCCTGGCCTCCCTGGGCAAGGTTCCCGGGGCCAAGATAGACACGCTTGCCACAGCCTCCCTTTATGCCTATGAGCATTATTCGGACAGCACGCTGGCCATCTTCAGCGATGAGTTCGACCGTTTCTCGTCATCGCTGCCGCTGCCTGAGCGCATGAGCATCATCGCCCAGTCGGGCCTTGTGGATCCCCAGGGGCTCGGCTATGAGCTTGGACTTCATTATGTGGACCAGATACGTGAGCGCCATATGAGCCCGGCGGAGGTGAAAGCCGAGATTGAGGCGCTGCGCCAGGCTTGCGCCGATGACCCGAAGACATTCACGCGTTTCCTCACCGGATTCAAGACGGTGCTGAAGCTTGACCGGGGGAAGGATCTTGATCCGGCCGTATATGAGGCCTTCATAAATTACGAATAGGAGGCATCTGCGCCCTTCGTCAGTTACGAACACGAGGGATTGGCAGACTTGCCAGTTACGAATAGGAGGCATCTGCGGCCTTCGTCAATTATGAATTAGAATTATGAAGAGAATATCTGAATATTCCGCGATTGTGGAGAGCGCTGTGCGGGCCATGTCCCTGCCCGGCGGAAAGCTGGAGGGTCTGTACGGTCCGGTGAAGTATGGAATGGAGGCCGGGGGCAAGCGCCTCCGCCCTGTGATGGTGCTGATGGGCGCCGAGGCTTTCGGCGCTGACCCGCAGAAGGCTCTGGAGCCTGCCGTGGGCGTGGAGCTGTTTCATAACTTCACCCTGCTGCATGATGATGTGATGGACAATTCGGCCCTGCGCCGCGGCCGTCCGTCGGTGCATGCGCGCTGGGATGCCAATACGGCTATCCTCTCGGGCGACACCATGCTGACCCTGGCCACGGAGTATGTCACCCGCGTGGAAGACCCGATCCTGCGCCGCGTCCTTTCGGCCTTCGACCGCATGGCCCTGGATGTCTATGAGGGGCAGCGCCTGGATATGGACTTCGAAAAGGGTGAGGCTGTCACAATCGATGAATACATAGAGATGATAAAGCTCAAGACCGGGGCCCTGTTAGGGTTTGCCGTCATGTTAGGGGCTCTGATCGGAGGCGCTTCCGAGGAGGATGCGCGCAAGATGTATGAGTTCGGCATGATGCTGGGCGTAGCTTTCCAGATTGAGGATGACTGGCTTGACACCTTCGGCGACCCGTCGACCTTCGGCAAGCCTATCGGCAATGACATCCGCCAGAACAAGCAGACCTACCTCCTGGTGTCCGGGCTCCAGAGCGGGCGTCCTGACGTGGAGGCCCTGCGTGTGGCCATGGCCATGCCGGCTTCTGACACAAAGGTGCGCACCGTGACACGCATATATGAGAAATTAGGTCTCAAGGAGAGCGCTCATGCAGCTGTGGCTGACTACGCGTCGCGCGCCATGACGGCCCTGAAGGGGGCCGGGCTGGGTGAGCCTCAGAAAGAGGCGTTCCGCCGTCTTGTCGAAAAACTGGCCGGAAGACGCAAATGACCGATACTCATACCCACCTCTATTCCCTGGAGGGGTCCGGCGAGGGGGAGGCGGCTGTGGGCCGCGCTCTGGAGGCCGGAGTCTCGCGCATGGTCTTCCCGGGCATAGACCCCGAAAGCGCCCCGGCTCTCTTAGGGCTGGCCGCACGTTATCCCGAGAATATCAGGATAGCCTTAGGGTTGCATCCCACAGAGTTAGGCGATGACTGGCAGGGTCGTCTTGCCGACATGCAGCGCATGTATGACGCATCGGGGCTGCCCGTGGCCGCGATAGGGGAGGTGGGCATCGACCTGCACTGGGACGCATCGACGCTCCCGGCGCAGATGGAGGCCTTTTCCCGTCAGCTTGACATGGCTGTGGAGCGCGGACTTCCGGTCATCATCCACAGCCGCGATGCCCTTGAGGAGACCCTCGAGGCCATCCGGGGATGCGCCTCAAGGCATGGCGGGAGGCTGCCGAGACTGGTGTTCCACAGTTTCACCGGCGGTCCGGAGGACGTAAGGAGGATAAGGGAGGTATGCGACCCCTGGTTTGGCATCAACGGAGTGGTCACCTACAAAAACGCTCCGGCGCTGCGCGAGGCGCTCCCTGTCATCGGGCTTGACCGCCTCCTGCTGGAGACTGACTCGCCATATCTCGCCCCCGTGCCGCACCGCGGACGGCGCAACGAAAGCGCCTATCTGACGCATATCCTGCGCACGGCAGCCGACTCGCTCGGACTGCCGGAAGAGGTGGTGGAGGAGGCGACCGACCGCAACGCCGCCGCGCTGTTTTTCACAAGTGAAAAATAGCAGCGGAGGGCTCCCGCTCCCGGGCACGCAGCCCTACCGTACAACTAAAAACTAACAACTAATAACTAATAACTAATAACTGATCTTGTCACTGCCGCTGCATAATCCGGTAGCCATTTTCATGGTGGTGCTTGCCGTAATCCTCGGCACGCCCCTGCTGCTGCGGCGTCTCAAGATACCCAACATAGTCGGGCTCATCCTTGCCGGAGTGGCCATCGGCCCTTACGGCATCAACCTGGTGGAGCGCGACGCCAGTTTCCAGATATTCGGCCAGGTCGGCATCCTATACCTGATGTTTCTCGCCGCAGTCGAGATAGACATGTATCATCTGCGGCGCAATCTAAAGGGGGGTGTCATATTCGGCCTGATAAGCTTCACTCTGCCCATGGCTGCCGGCATATTCTGCAGCCGGTGGGCCTTCGGGGTGGGATGGGACACGGCCGTGCTGATCGCATCCATGTATGCCTCGCACACGCTGGTCTCCTATCCCATTGTCAGCCGTTTCGGCCTGCAGAACGACCGGGGCGCGGTCATCGCCGTGTGCTCCACGATAGTGGCAGTGCTTCTCGCCCTTCTCGCCCTGGCCGAAGTGGTGGCTGTGCGCAGCAAGGGATTCTTCGACTGGTGGGGAGTGGCGCGCATCCTGGGCTTCACGGTGGCGTACGCTGCCGTGGTGGGGTACGCCTTCCCGTGGCTGACGCGCCGGTTTTTCCGCCATGTCGGCGACAGCGTAGGCCAGTTCATATTCGTGCTGGCTATGGTGTGCCTAGCCTCTCTGCTTGCCCAGGCCATCGGCCTGGAGGGGATTCTGGGAGCCTTCTATGCCGGGCTCGTCCTTAACCGTCTCATCCCGGTGAGGTCGCCACTGATGCGCCGCATCGAGTTTGCCGGCAACGCCATTTTCATTCCTTATTTCCTCATAGGAGTGGGCATGCTGCTCAATGTGCACGTTATCTTCAAGGGGTGGGGCGTAGGGTGGATAGCCCTCAACATGGTGGCCGTGGCCCTCTTCAGCAAATGGCTGGCCGCCTGGATAGGGAGCAAGGTCCTCCGCCTCGGGCCCGCTGACCGCCGTCTGATGTTCGGACTGACCGGAGGCAAGGCGGCAGCCACCATCGCCGCCGCCACCATAGGATTCCAGTACGGGCTGCTGACCGAGGACCTGATGAACGGCGCCGTGGTGATGATACTGGCCTGCTGCATAGTGGCCTCCGTGGTCACCGAGCGCACCTCCATCCGGCTGCGCATAGCGCGCGCCGCCGAGAGCCTGGAGAAGGAGGGGGCAGGAGAGGGGCCGAGGTTCGCCCGCCAGCTTGTGGCCGTGGCCAACCCCATGACAGCCGAGGGCCTGATGAAGATGGCAGTCTTCATGCGCAGCACCGAGAACCACGAGGCCATCACCACCCTCTTTGTGCGCTCCTCTGATGACGGCCGCACCGTCAGGTCGGGCCGCGAAGCCATGCAGGCAGCAGCCGGAGCCGCGGCCGCGATGGACATGCCCGTGCACGAAGTGGAGCGTTTTGACATGAACATCATCTCGGGCATGGTCAACGTAGCCCGCGAGCGCCACAGCACTGACCTCATCATAGGCCTGCACCGCAAGAGCAACATCGTCGACACCTTTTACGGCTCTCTCATCGAGGGGCTGCTGCGCATGACGGCCCGGATGGTCATCATCTCGCGCTGCTTCATCCCCGTTGACACGGTCAAGCGCCTTGTGGTAGTAGTGCCGCGCAACGCCGAGTACGAGACAGGCTTCCGCAGCTGGATAGCGAGGGTATGCAATCTGGCCTCCCAGCTGAGCTGCAAGATACTTTTCATGGCCTACACGCCGAGCTGCCGGTTTATCGAGGAGGCCATCCGCGAGGCGGGCTATCCCGTGCGCCGCGTCTACAAGGCCATGAACTCGTGGGATGACTTCATCGTCCTCTCAGGCGAGATAGGCGATGAAGACCTCCTGATGATTGTCAGCGGCCGCAAAGGAAGTGTGTCGAGCAGTTCGGAATGGGTCGACATGCCCGGCTTCCTGAGCCGACACTTCTCCATGGCCAACATCGTGGTCATCTATCCCGACCAGATGAGCGCCGACCATGACAACCCCCACGCTATCATCCCCGGGGGCGCGTGAGCGTAAATCAAAGATAATCAATAATGAACCATATAAAAACAAAATTGCAATAACATCATTATGAACAGCATCATCAACCGCAACAGCAATCTCCTCATGCTCCTCCTTGCCTCGGCCCTGACACTCGCCTCGTGCGGCTCGGGCAAGAGCGGAGCGACCGACTCCGCCGCCATCGCCGACTCCGAGAAGGCGGCGCGCGCGGCCGCCATGCCCGACACACTGCCGACTTTCTACCTCACCTCCGAGGGGCTGGGCCCCGTGAAAATCGGAATGAGGGTCTCCGACCTCCCCGCGCAGGTCGCAGGCCTCTACACCGAGCGCTCGGTGGAGAATGACTACGAGAGCACGGCCTACGTATTCAGCAACGCCGATGCCCCGGAGGCCTTCTCATATCCCTTCACCGTCATAGACTTCGGCGAGGACAAAGTGGATGTCATCATCCTCAACGATGACCAGTGCGCAGTGGCAGTGCCCGAAGGGGATGACATCACCCTTTCGAGCCCCTTCGCCTCCGTGCTCGCACTGCCCGGCGTGAAAGCCGAATGGGAGACGGTCGAGGGCAACGGCGCGTGGTACTGGACCTGGGAGGGCCTGTGGTTCCAGCCCTCGCTCGACAATCCGGGCGACGAGGCCGCCAAAAAGATGTATGACGGCAAAGCCGCCCCCGTGGCCTCGGACTTCAGCAAGGATGTCTCGATCGGCTACATAGGCACCGGGCTCCCCTTCTGAGGGGGGCGCAACGCCTCCGAGACACCGCATAACGCAAACCCCAACACGCACACATGATTTTGCTCAATATATTCCAGGACTTCTGCGCCCATCTTTCATCGCTCGACGTGACTCCGGTCAACGCCATAGCCCGCCTCATACTGAGCGCCGTGCTCGGGTCGGTAGTGGGGGCTGAGCGCAAGCACAAGGGGCAGATAGCCGGCATACGCACCTTCGCTCTCATATCGATGGGAGCGTGCATGGCCATGCTCCTCTCCATCTATGTGCCGCAGGTATACCTCGGCCTCAAGAACGGCGACCCCGGGCGAATAGCCGCTCAGGTCATCACCGGCATAGGCTTCCTTGGCGGAGGGGCCATGATACAGCAGAAGGGGGCCGTCAGAGGCCTGACTACAGCCGCCGGCATCTGGATCACAGCCATCATCGGCATGGCCGTCGGAGTGGGCATGTACTATTCCGCCTTAGGGGCGACGGCGCTGATCCTGCTGGTGCTCATGGGCTTCGAATGGTATGAGCACACCAGGCGCGTGGGCCAGGAGAACAAGGTGATCAATATCAAGGTCACCGGCATAGTGGATGATGTGGCCCCCTACCGCGAAGTTCTCAAGGATAATGACATACGCCTGGCCATGTACTATATTGAGCAGAACTATGAGCGCGACACCACCGAGCTAAATCTCGTGGTGCTCGTGCATACGCGCAGCGACCTGCTGCCCGTGCTGCGCGAGCTCCGCGACTTGAATCCCACACGATCCATCAACCTCTCAAGCCAAGTAGACATATGATACCTGACTTAATCTCCCTCCCTGCCGACCCCGGCATAGTCTCCGCCCTTCCGGCAGAGGGCGACACCATCGCCGCCGAAGTGGAGCAGACCCTTGTGGCGGGACTCGACCCGGGCCAGGCCTCCGCCCCCGCGCATGAAGACCACACCAACGGCCTCATCATGGACCTGGCGTGGATCCTCCTCTTAGGGGCCGTGGTCACTCTGCTCTTCAAGCGCCTGAAGCAGCCCGTGGTCTTAGGCTACATCCTCGCCGGCTTCCTGGCCAGCCCCAAGTTCGTGTATCTCCCCTCGATCTCCAATCTTGACAACATCGAGTTCTGGGCCGACCTGGGCATAGTGGTCCTGATGTTCACCCTCGGCCTGGAATTCAGCTTCAAGAAGCTCCTCAACTCCGGCTCATCGGCAGTCATCACGGCCCTGATAATCATCACCGGCATGACTTTGGCCGGGTTCGGCGTGGGGTGCCTGCTGCATCTCGATACCATCAACTGCATCTTCTTAGGGGGCATGATCTCCATGTCGTCGACCACAGTCATATTGAAAAACCTCAACGACCTGGGCCTCAGGCAGAAGAAATTCGCATCCCTTGTGCTCGCCGTCCTGATTATCGAAGACCTCTTCGCCGTGCTGATGCTCGTGCTGCTCTCCTCGATAGCAATGGGCGACGTGCGCGGTTCGGAGCTTATATTCTCCATCGCCAAGCTCATGTTCTTCCTTATAATATGGTTTGTCGTGGGAGTGTACGTGCTGCCCTCCTTCCTGGAGCGCAGCCGGAGGTTTCTCAATTCCGAGACCCTGCTGGTCGTCTCGATGGGGCTCTGTTTCGGCATGTCGGTCTTTTCGGTGCTGTGCGGCTTCTCACTTGAGTTGGGAGCCTTCGTCATGGGCTCCATACTGGCGGGCACGGTCTATGCCGAGCGCATAGAGCATGTCGTGCAGCCGGTCAAGGACCTTTTCGGAGCCGTGTTTTTCATATCCGTCGGCATGATGGTCGACCCCGCCGTGCTTGCCTCCTACTGGGGGGAGATACTGCTGCTGGCGGCCGTGGTCATCGTAGGCATGATAATCTTCGGCACCCTCGGCATGCTCGTGACGGGCCAGACGCTCAAAGTGGCCATAGAGAGCGGTTTTTCCCTCACGCAGGTAGGCGAGTTCTCCTTCATCATAGCCTCGCTGGGCATGAGCCTCGGAGTGCTCCAGGCCTCCCTCTATCCTATAATAGTGGCGGTCTCGGTGATAACCATCTTCACCACTCCATACTTCATGAAGATGTCCGGAGGCTTCTATGAATTCGTCGCCGGGCGTCTCCCCTCAGGCCTGCAGTTCCTCATCGAGCGTTATTCCAAGCAGACCTCCGACCAGAGCGAGACGCGCAAGCTCTGGCGTGACATATTGTCGCGCTACGTATGGCGCATTGTGCTCTACTCGGTGATACTCATAGCCATAATCCTCGTCTCTCGCGGCATGGCGTGGCCATTCCTCGAGGGCCTCTTCGGAGAGTGGGGCAGGCTTATCACGACCGCCTTGACGCTTGTCGCCATGTCACCCTTCCTGGTGGCCCTGTCGTTCAGCTCCACCAAGCCCGACGAGCGCATGAAGCTCCACTCCACCGCGAGTTTCTATGACGTGCCCCTCGTGGCCATGCGCATAGTGCGCTATATCATCACGCTGCTGTTCGTGGTCTATCCCGTAACCCTGTACTACGGCTCAGTGGTGGGCTGGATTGTGGGCGTGGTCTGCTTCACGTGCATACTCCTCTTCGCCTCGCGGCGCCTCTTGGGGCGCTATCATGAGATGGAGAGCAAATTCATGGCCAACCTCAACAACCGCGAGAATGCCCGCTACGGCGTGGGCAACAACGTCATCGACGACCTCCACCAGGCCTGGGTGGAGGCCGGCCCCGGATGCGGATTCGTGGGCGACAGGCTCAAGGATTCGGGCCTGCGCTCGCGCTACGGCGTCAGCGTGTCGGCCATCCGCAGGGGGGACAAGACCATGCCGCTGCCCGGGGGCGACACACGTATTTTCCCCGGCGACATCATAGGGGTCATAGGCACCGACGACCAGATCAAGCATCTCAACGACGACCTCGAGGCGGCCGCCCAGCGGTTCGAGGCCCGTCAGGAGCCGCGCCGCGAAGTCGAGCTCAAGAGCATACAGCTCACACCCGGAAGCCCCGTCATCGGGCGCCCCCTCTCGCAGACCGACATACGGGGCGACTACTACGCCATGATAGTCAAGATACAGAAATGCGACGGCAGCTTCGTGCAGCCTACGCCTGACCTCGTCCTGCAGCCGGGCGACCTGCTGTGGGTGGTGGGCGATCCCAAAGAATTTATCAAAATGAAATGAACACATACCGCCGACAGCCCTATACATTCGACCGCGTGGTGAGGATACTCTTCTCACTGTGCACGGTAGTGGCCATACTCGTGCTGCTCAACATCCTCAAGGGGGTGCTGCTCCCCTTCCTGGTGGCATGCCTCATAGCCTACATGCTTGAGCCGGTCGTGGAGTGGAACATGCGCCTCATCCGCACGCGCTCCCGTTTCCTACCGGTGGTGCTCACGCTGCTCGAGGCCATACTGGCCGCCGCAGCCTTCGGAGCCCTCGTCATACCCTATCTTATCTCGGAGTGCTCGCAGATGGCAGACATGCTGACCAAATATGCCACCACCCAGATCCAGGTACCCTACATTTCCGAGCAGATACACCAGTTCATACGCGAGAATGTAGACTTCGACTATCTCTCGCGCCTCCTCTCGCGCGATGAGTGGGTGGAGATTATCAAGACGAGCCTGCGGCGGTCGTGGAGCTTCCTCTCCTCCGGGCTGGCCCTGATATTCAGCGCCGTCAGCTGGCTGATCGTCATACTGTATGTAATCTTCATCATGCTCGACTACCAGCGGCTCATGCTGTCGTTCAAGCAGCTCGTGCCCGTCACGCACCGCCACCGCGTATTCCACATCATGGACGACATCAAGAACGCCATGAACCGTTACTTCCGCGGGCAGGCCCTCATAGCCTTCATTGTCGGGGTCCTCTTCTCGATAGGGTTTGTCATCATCGGGCTTCCGATGGGAGTGATACTGGGCCTCTTCATCGGGCTGCTCAACATGGTGCCCTACCTGCAGCTCATCTCCCTCCCCATCACCGCGATACTATGCCTCGTGGGCGTGGCGGCCGGAGGGGCCGACTTTTGGGTGCTCTTCGGCGAGGCAATGGCGATATATGTCATAGTGCAGTGCATCCAGGACCTCTGGCTCACCCCGAAAATCATGGGCAAGGCCATGGGGCTCAATCCCGCCATAATCCTGCTGTCGCTCTCCATCTGGGGGAGCCTGTTAGGATTCATGGGCCTGATTGTCGCCCTCCCCCTGACCACTCTGCTCCTTTCCTACTATGACCTGTATGTAGTCAACAGAATATATGAAAGCAATGAACATCAGCAGTAGGAAACTCTCCGGATGCAGGGGTGCGCTTCTGCTTGCCATAATGCTGTGGCTGGGGGCCCTTGGCCTCCGGGCCTCCGACAGGGCCATGCAGGAGCGGGGCGCCGCAGCCATCGGCCGCTTCGCAGCCGACCGAGGAGTCAGCGCGCCGGCATCGGCAGTGCTCATCACCGACCTTTCCGACGGCTCGACCGTGGCCTCGCTCAATCCCGGGTCTCCCTTAGTGCCCGCCTCGATAATGAAGGCCGTCACCATCGCCTCCCTCTTGGGGGAGACCGGGCCGGAATGGAGATACAAGACGGAGGTGAAGCATGACGGCCGGATCAAGGATGGCACATTGGAAGGCAACCTTATCATAGAGGCCTCGGGCGACCCGAGCATAGCCTCCGGGGCCGAGCCTCTCGGCACCGACTTCGCCGCTGAAATAGCCGTCGCGCTCCGCGAGGCGGGAGTGCGACGCATAGCGGGGGGAGTGATTATAGACGAAAGCCGCTTCCCCGGCCCGGCCTGCCCTCCCACTTGGGCATCGGGCGACCTTGCCCACTCATACGGCACGGGCGTGCACGGCTTCAACTACCGCAACAACGCCAGCGGCAAGAAGGCGGTCAGCGACCCTGCCGCATGGTTCCGTCGAGACCTCGCCAAGGCTCTGGCAGCCGAAGGGGTCACAATGGCCGGGGTGCCTCTTCCCGAAAGCAAGCGTCATGCGCTGTACACCCACGTATCCGCACCCATAGAGGAGGTGATGCGCAGCTGCATGATGCGCAGCGACAACATGTTTGCCGAAAGCATGCTCCGCACCCTCGGAGCCGTCAAAGGCAAGAGGGGGTGCACTGACGACGGCACAGCTATCGAGCAGGAAATGTGGAACAAGCGCAAGTCTCCGATGGAGGGTGTCACGCTCATTGACGGAAGCGGCCTGTCGCGCTCCAACCGCGTCACCGCGCGGTTTATGGAGAGTGTCTTGCGGCATATGAAAGACAACGAGGAGTACGCCTCCTTCATGCCCCTGGCCGGGCAGGAGGGGACGCTGAAGAAATTTCTGGCGGAAACGCCCCTTGACAGCTACCTGGCCATGAAGACCGGGAGCATGAACGGCATACAGTGCTATGCCGGGTACAAGCTGGATGAGGAGTTCGCGCCGACCCACGCCGTAGTGGTGATGCTCAACGCCCTCCCGGCAGGGCGCCCTGCGGCGCGTGCCGCCGTAGAGCAGCTGCTGCTCGACATCTTCGCCCCCGCCGAGGAGTGAGCCGCCCCTGGCTCCGAAGATAGCTCCCGGGCTACGAAGATAGCACCCGGTCCGGAGATAACTCCCGGTCCGGAGACAGCCCCGGGCCTGGAGATAGCAAGGTGAAACAGGAAAAAACGAAACAATAATATAGGTATGTACGAAGAACTGTTAGACAGAGTATATGAATTGGAGGGCCTGATACAGCTTGCCCTTGACCGCGAGGACATCCCGTTGCGCCTGCATCAGCTCATAGCCGACAAAGCGCGCCGCATAGCCGCCCCCTTCACCGAAGCGGAGAAAACCAAAGCCCCCGAAGAGCCGGAAGAGGAGGACCTCGAAGAGGACACCCCTGAAGAGCAGCCCCAGGAAGATGACGCCCAGGAAGATGACGCCCAAGAAGATAATACCATAGAGGATGAAGAAGATGATACCATAGAGGATGAAGAGCCGGAAGATGAGTACTCTGATGACTCTGATGACTCTGATTACTCTGATTACTCTGATGATGACTCTGATGACTCTGATGATGAGTACTCTGATTACTCTGATTACTCTGATTACTCTGATTACTCTGATGACTCTGATGACTCTGATGACTCTGATGACTCTGATGACTCTGATGATGAGTACTCTGATAACTCCAATAATTCCAATATCTCCAATCCCACCACTCCCAGGAGCCCAAAATCACCAGCCAGCCCGGACCCCGCAC
>CAZWVY010000001.1:38034-92921 GCA_964637105.1 uncultured Sangeribacter sp.
TCCAATCCCACCACTCCCAGGAGCCCAAAATCACCAGCCAGCCCGGACCCCGCACCGCGTCAGCCCCTGCGCAAGCGGTTCAGCCTCAACGACCGGTTCCGATTCAGCCGCGAGCTCTTCCAAAGCAACGCCGCCCGTTTCGACGAGACCCTGCAGGTGCTCGACGGCATGTCGGCGGCATACGAAGCAGAGGAGTATCTCGTAGAGCGGCTCGGCTGGGATCCTGACAACGATGACATTGCCGCGGAGTTTATCGAAATTGTGCGTGGCGGATTTGAAGCCTGAGCGAACATACCCTGAAATAGAAGTATCATGGCTGGAAAACTGTATATAGTGCCGACTCCGGTCGGCAACCTCGAGGACATGACGGCCCGCGCAATACGCGTGCTCAACGAAGCCGACCTTATCCTCGCTGAGGACACACGCACCAGCGGCGTGCTCCTGAAACATTTCGGCATCACCACCCCCATGCGCAGCCACCATAAATATAATGAGCATCAGACCGTGGCCGAGATAGTGGAGCGCATAGAGGGAGGGGAGAACATCGCCCTTATCTCCGATGCCGGCACCCCCGGCATATCAGATCCGGGCTTCATGCTTAGCCGTGAGTGCCGGAGGGCCGGGGTGAGGGTGGAATGTCTCCCCGGAGCGACGGCTTTTGTTCCTGCCCTTGTGGCCTCGGGGCTGCCATGCGACCGGTTTGTCTTCGAGGGATTCCTTCCGCCCAAGAAGGGGAGGGCCACGCGCCTCGCCCTGTTGAGCGAGGATCCGCGCACAGTAGTATTCTACGAATCCCCCAAACGCCTGGCGCGCACCCTGCGCCAGCTCGCCGAAGCCTTCGGCCCGGAGCGCGAGGCGGCAGTATGCCGCGAGATCTCGAAAGTGCACGAGACTGTCAACCGCGATACCCTCGGCGCATTATCAGCATACTATGAAATGAACCAAGCCAAAGGGGAGATTGTTATAGTCGTGTCCGGGCGGCCAAAGCAGGGCCGGGAGGAGTCGGAAGACTTCGATGACAGCGATGAATAACCGCCTCCGGGCAGATTGGACAGACATTGAAATTCCACATAAAAACTGATAAATTATGAAAAAGACAATCTTCACTCTCGCTCTCGGAGCGTTGCTTCTCTCATCCTGCGGCGGCAAAGAGCAGCAGATGCATGACTCACTCGTAGACATGAGCCGCCAGTATGAGGAGGCTACCGATTTCAACGACTCCCTGATGCTTCTCATGGGTGACATCTATACAGGCCTCGACTCGATTAACCAGCAGGAGGGGCTCCTCTATAACCTCAAGGGCGGCGAGAATGTAGACCGCCGCGAGGAGATTCGTCAGAATCTCAACGCCCTCAAGGCGCGTCTGGATGCCAACCGCGCCCTGCTCGCAAGCATGGAGCAGAAGCTCAAGGACTCCAATGCGCAAAACTCCGTTCTGACCAAGACCATCGAGCAGCTCAAGGCCCATATCGCCCAGCAGGACGAGAAGCTGGCCAAGCTCCAGGAGGATCTTGACAACGCTAACGCCCAGATTGCCGACCTCAACAATCAAGTGGCCGAAGGCCAGGAGCAGCTCAAAGATGAGACCCAGGCCAAGGAGGCAGCCCAGGCAGCCGCTACCGAGGCTGAGAATGAAGCCAACCGTGTCTACTATGCTATCGGCACAAACAAGGAGCTCAAGAAGAACGGCCTGCTTGAGAAGAAGTTCCTCGGAGCCACCAAGGTGCTCCACGGCGATTTCAATACCAACTACTTCACCGTAGGCGACAAGCGCAAGATTTCCGTAATCCCCACAAACGCCAAGAAGGTGAAGATCTGGAGCAACAACCCCGCAGGCTCATACGAGATTATCGACGCAGCTGACGGTCTGAAGAGCATCCGCATCACCAATCCCACCGCTTTCTGGAGCATCAGCCCCTACCTCATCATCCAGGTGGACTGAGCCGCAGCGGCAGACCCGGAACGACAGACAGTCATGTCTGAGCAAACATAGATATGAAAAGAATACCACATAAATACATAGCGAGGGTGTGTCCGGCAGGACACGCCCTCCCGTTATTTTGCGGCCTTATGCTCTTAGGCACAGTGCTGCTGACGGGATGCAAGCCGACTGAAAACAACTACAAGGCGGCCTATGACGCAGCCCGCGCCAAGCGCGAGGCAGTCGATGCCGATGCCGAAGTGCTCAGCGGCGGCCATAAGGTTTTGAGCGCCGATGGGCCGAAGACCCGCGAGGCCGACGGCCGCGAAGTGAGGTACCGCGTCTTGCGCATCACTCCCGAGGGAGAGGCTGACCTTTCGCGCGAACCCTATTCCGTGGCCGTGGCCCAATGGCGCATGCCCACCAACGCCCGGTCTCAGGCTGCCGACCTGCAGCGCGAGGGCTACGCCGCCTTCACAGCCAAGGATGGCCATGACCGCTGGTGGACCCTCGCCGGAGCATACGCTACCTTTGAGGAGGCGGCGCGCGCGGCAGCGGGCTTCGCCGACACCCATCCCGACTTCCCCTTTATCGGCCTTGACGGGGCTCCGCTCGTGCTCTGCCGGTGAACTCCGGGGCTTAAAGAGAGTTTTATCGCCGGGAAGAAAAGAGGATAAAAACGGCACATGCCCAACAACACACCGTATGTTTTAAAACAGAAATATTAGCAAAATCACACTGCAAAACTGCCTGCCGAAGCCCGGCGGGCAGTTTTTTTATAAAAAATGTTGCGCATAATGCAGGATTTTCACAAAAAATCCCTAAATTTGCGTAATTTTAAAATTGTTACATACTTTTTAACATTGACATAATAAAACCTCAATAACCAACATCTTTAACATTTTAAGTATGAGAAAACTGTTTTTAATCCTGATGACGCTGATGGCGTGCACCTGGAGCTTAGCGGCCCAGACGCGCACTTATCACGGCACGATTGTTGACGCAGCCAACAACGAGCCGCTGATCGGCGCCACCATCATGCCTGTCGGAGGTGGCAACGGCGCCGCAGCTGACCTCGACGGCAACTTCACGGTCACAGTTCCTGCGAATGTGAAGAAGGCCACATTCTCCTATGTGGGCTACAACTCCCAGACCCTCGACCTGCGCGACGGCATGACCGTCAAGCTGAGCGCGGGCGACACTACCCTTGACAACGTGGTGGTCGTAGCATACGGCACCGCCTCCAAGGAGTCTCTGACCGGCTCAGTGGCTGTGGTGGGCTCCAAGGAAATCGAAGACCGTCCTGTGACTTCGGTGACCTCCGCTCTTGAGGGTAACGCTCCCGGTGTCATGGTAAACAGTTCAGTAGGCGCCCCCGGCACTGAGCCCTCAATTGCAATCCGCGGCTTCAACTCGATCACCGGCAGCACCTCACCTCTTTACGTGGTGGACGGCGTGCCTTACGAGGGCACTATCGCCGACCTCAACCCCGCCGACATCGAGTCGATGTCAGTGCTTAAGGATGCCGCCTCATCGGCCCTTTACGGTAACCGAGGCGCCAACGGTGTCATCCTCATCACCACCAAGCGCGCCAAGAAGGTCGGCAAAGTTGACGTGACCCTCCAGATCCGCCAGGGCATGTACAACCGCGGCCTTCCCTTCTATGACCGCATGAACGCCAACGAGTGGATGCAGGCATCGTTCGATGGCATTGTCAACGGCCTGGTGACCAACCCCACAGCCGACTATGACCTCCAGGATGCAATTACATACGCCCAGAATAACTTCATCACTGACTATGCCAAGCTGAATATCTACGGCGGCATCGATGCCGAGGGCAACACCATCGGACTGGCCAATGACCAGCTCTTTGACGAAAACGGCAAGTTTGTAGGCACCAGCATGCTCCCCGGCTATGCCGGCGACCTCGACTGGTGGAAGCCCGTGTCACGCTCCGGCTACCGTCAGGAATACAACATCAACGCAGCCGCAGCAGGCGAGAAGTACAACGTCTTCGCATCCGTAGGCTACCTCAAGGAGAACGGCTACATGCTCCAGACTGACTTCGAGCGTTTCAACGGCCGTATCAATGCCAACTTCAATCCCGTAAGCTACTTCAAGTTCGGCGTTAACCTCGCCGCAACCGCGCAGGAGTCCGCATATAACGCGTCGGTATCCGACCTCGGCCTGGCTATCAACCCGTTCTTGACCATGTTCACGGCTCCTATCTATCCCTACTACGCTCACAACCTCGCCGGCGATATAATCATGAACGAGGATGGCACTCCCGAGTGGAACACCGCAGCATACCTCGGAGGCACCAATGTGGCCGCCGTGATGCGCCTTGACAAGAAGAACAACTCCGCTACAGTGATTGACGGCTCCATCTACGGCACAGCCGTGATCCCCTACGGCTTCGAGCTGACAGTGCGCGGCAATATCCACCGCGACAAGACCCAGTTGATGACCTACTACAATGACCTCGTGGGTGACGCAGCCAACCTCGGCCGCCTCTACCGCAGCTACTACAATATCAAGAACCACACCTTCATGCAGACCTTGGAGTGGAACCACGACTACGGCTTGCATCACGTGGATGTCCTTCTTGACCATGAGAACTACGAGACCTGGCAGGATGCAGCCAATGTGAGCGTCTACGGCCAGACCTTCCCCAACATCATTGCCTTCGGCAACTTCGAGAATGTCTCCAACCCCACCGAGGCTATCGTTAAGCTCCGCAGCGAGTCCTATCTCGGCCGCGCCCGCTATAACTATGACAACCGCTACTTCGGCGAGTTCAGCGTGCGCCGCGACGGCACATCAGTGTTCGGCCCGGGCAACCGCTGGGGCACATTCTGGTCAATCGGCGGCAGCTGGATTATCAGCAGCGAGAAGTTCATGCAGAGCGCCACTTGGGTTGACTACCTGAAGCTCCGCGCCGCTTACGGCTCGGTCGGCAACGATGCCACCGCCGGCAGCTACGCATATCTGCCCCTCTACGGCACTCTTCCTTACCTGAATGTCAACGGCCTCATCCCGACACAGCTCGCAGCAAACAACATCCGCTGGGAGTCGACTAACACTTTTGACATCGGTATCGAGGGTAACCTCTGGCGCAAGTTCAACTTCAGCTTAGGCTATTACTACAAGCTCAACGAAGACCTGCTCTATGACGTGACCCAGGCTCCCTCTACCGGCATGGTAGCGAATGAGGGTGCCGCTCCGACCGTGCTCACCAACATCGGCTCCGCTGAGAACCACGGCTTCGAGATCGCACTCGGCTATAAGATTATCAACAACTCCAATTTCTATTGGGACGTTAACGTAGACGCCTCCTTCCTGATCAACCGCATCAAGAAGCTCCCCGGCGGACGCGACATTCCGGGCCAGAGCCTCTTCCAGGGTGAGAGCATGGGTACCATCTATACTTATGACTGGGTCGGCATCGACGAGGCCAACGGCCGCTCCCTCTATGCCATCAATCCCTCATCTCCCGACTGGGTGACCTACAACTCAGTGACCGGCGAATATGACCCCGAGCTTACCCAGAAGGCATACGAGAACGCTGTGGCCCAGGCAGGCGCCAAGGATGTCAACTCGCTCGTGATGATCGACGGCGTGGCTTATACCTATGACGCCCAGTATGCCGGCCGCAAGATTGTCGGCACGGGCCTTCCCACAGTATGGGGCTCCTTCAGCACCAACCTCTCATGGAAGGGCATCAACCTCGGCCTGCTCTTCACCTACAGCCTCGGCGGCAAGATCTATGACTCCAACTACGCTTCACTGATGGCCTTCGGCAGCCAGCCGGGAGCACTGCATAAGGACCTGCTCAAGGCATGGACCGCAGCGCCCGCCGACCTCGAGGAGGGCCAGCACCGAATCGACCCCAAGGGCATACCTCAGATCAATGACTACTACGGCCCCCAGAGCACGGCGCAGTCAAGCCAGTATCTCAAATCCAAGAGCAACCTGGTGCTGAAGAACATCAACCTCAGCTATGACCTCCCCATGAAGTGGACCAGCGCTCTGAAGCTGCAGAATATCAACGTAGGCGTGTCGATTGACAACCTCTTCATCGTGTCTGCGCGCAAGGGCATGAACCCCAACTATGGCTTCGGCGGCGGCCAAGGCGCAAGCTACGTGCCCGCACGCGTGTTCTCCTTCCAGCTCGGCGCCAAGTTCTAAGCTAAGGAGAGAAGCACTAACCTAAAACCAAATAATTCTGACTGAAACCTATATGAAAAAGAATATATGGATAAAGGCGATGGCAGGCGTGCTCCTCGCGGGGGGCATGGGATCCTGCGCGTCCGACTATCTTGACCTGCAGCCCGAGACAGCGCTCGACGCGTCGGTGGTGCACACCACCATCAAGGGCGCTGAGTCAGCCATGATCGGAGCCTACCGCTCCATGTGGTGCATCTACTCCAACTGGGGCATGAACCAGCGTTTCGTCCAAGGCGAGGCATGGTATCAGTATTTTTACGGCGATGTAATGGGCACGGACGCCTATTACAATGTCTGGGATACCGGTGTCTACCGCGACGGCCTGATGAAGTGGACCACCATGAACGACAAGACCACTTGGATCTCCAACGAGGCTTGGGCATATCCCTACAACCTCATCAACCAGTGCAACGAGATTCTCTCGGGCATCGACACGATGGAGGATGGCACGCCCGAACGCCGCGCTGCCGTCAAGGCCCAGGCCCTCTCGCTCCGCGCCCACTCCTACTGGCGCCTGCTCCAGCAGTTCGCGCCCCGCTGGGTGGATGCCAAGAACGGCGATGTCTACGTATGCGTGCTCCGTCTGACTCCCGGCACAGAGAACGCTCCCCTGGCCAAGATGAGCGAGGTGCTCGACCAGCTCTATGCCGATCTTGACCTGGCTCTCGAGCTCTTTGACGAGACCGGCTTCCGCCGCAGCGAGAACTATGAGATCAACAAGCAGGTGGCCCAGGGCATCTACGCCCGTGTGGCCATGCTGAAGAACGACTGGCAGAAGGCATACGACATGGCCTCCGCAGCCCGCGCATCCTTCCCCATCATGAGCGCCGATGAATACAAGGGGGGCTTCGCTGAGCCCAACGGCGAATGGATGTGGAACAACGCTTTTGAGGATTACAATATCGGCTACTGGTCGTGGGGTGCCATCAATGCCTGCAACGGCGCATACGTAGCCTTCTGGGGCCAGGGTGCCGGAGCTATCAACTATGACCTCTACCGCTGGCTGGATACCAATGACGTGCGCGCCGGACTCTACTTCACTCCTAAGTCGGCACCTCTGCGCCATCCTATCCGCGAGTCATCATTCTGGAACGAGAACCTCTGCTCGCCCGTTACGATGAACCTCTACAGCAACGTCAACATGCAGAACATCATCAAGAACTTCGGCTCCACCAAGGTTCCCGCCGGGGGAGAGAGCAAGTGGGGATACCCTTACACTGTAGCCGGCGATGCTGAGCAGGGCACGGTGATGCTGGTGCCCTTCGGAGCGCAGTATAAGTTCTGGGGCCTGGGCACATACAGCATCTCCTGCTTCCCCTTCATGCGCGGAGCTGAGATGCTCCTCTACCAGGCTGAGGCTGCCTACCGCCTCGGCAAGGAGGGAGAGGTGCAGAGCCTGCTGACCGAGCTCAACTCCAAGCGCCTTGCGGGCTACACCTGCACCAAGACCGGCGACGAGCTCTGGCAGGAGCTGATGATGACGAGCCGCAACGAGCTCTGGGGCGAAGGCCACATGTGGGGCAACGCCAAGCGCTGGAATGTCCCCATGGTGCGTCGCGCCTGGGTAGCCGGCGATGTTACCTCCAACAACATGCCCTCCTCAATCGCCATCAACAAGCAGCCCTCCGACAACTTCGGATGGGTATACGCAATTCCCCGCAGCGAGCTTCAGTTCAACCTCGGCATCGACCAGTCGCAGCTGATTGTCAGCGCAACGTATGTGCCTGAGGGAAGCGGCAGCGAAGAGGAGGAGGAAGAAGAAACTCCTGCTGAATAAGACGACAGTTTTCGTATCATTCTTATATGTGATTCCGGCGTTCCCCGTGAGGGGGGCGCCGGAATTTTTGCTGTTATTAAGCAGAAATGCAAAAAAAACTTGCGAAATGTTTTTGCGGTTAAAAAATTATTGTTTACTTTG
This sequence comes from uncultured Sangeribacter sp., assembly GCA_964637105.1. Lineage (GTDB taxonomy): Bacteria > Bacteroidota > Bacteroidia > Bacteroidales > Muribaculaceae > Lepagella. The sequence continues at coordinate 46,101 of CAZWVY010000001.1, forward strand.
CGTCCGATTAGCGGCATCTTCGCGGAGTATGCCGCCGGTCAGACCACTCAGACTACATAATCAACCAAATATCATAACCAACCTATAACACTCGTAAAGATGAAGAAAATCTACACTCTTCTGACTCTCGGCCTTCTGACCGCAGCCAGCGCAAGCGCAGTCGTGGCCATGCCCGAGAGAGTAGGCGAGGGAATGTCAGTCAAGCTGACTCCCGAGGCCGCCGCAGGTGTGCGCGCATCCTTCGACAGGCTCCACGCAGATCTGCAGGCAGGCACCGTGTCTCCGGGCACCATCAAGAGAACCTATCAGGACCGCAACGGCAACATCTGGGATGCCCGCTTCGACCTCATGGACTCCCCTCTGTGCGACCAGCTGGTATTCACCGGTGAGAACAACGAGGAGGTTAAATTCACTTTCGAAGAGTTCCCCTTCTATCGTGTGGACTACGTGCTGTATCAGTATGACAGCACCGGCGAGCGCGTCGGCGTGATTAGCCAGGTGCTGAGCTGGCCCTCGAAGTACTACGCCCAGCAGATTTTCGACTGGACCGGCGAGGTTGATCCCGATGGGTATATTCCCTTGGAAAAGCGTGACTTCGATCCCGTGAGCTTCGATGACATGTGCAACGGCTTCATGCTCTCCACCGGCGTGGAGCAGACCCGCACTTTCACGGAGAGTTCCCTCATATGGCCCGAAGTAAACGCCAACAACAGCGCGTTCATTTCCTTCACTATGCTCCCCACGGAGAGGCTCGGTATCGGCAGCCGGTATAACGGTTATGACTGTTACACCACGATGGAGAACGGAGTAGCCTCCTCAGTAAAATTCGAGGCATGGGACGCAGCTGAGCAGACAGGCAAGTTCGAGAATAACATCTACCTGAAGGTCAACAACGTCAACCGTGCTATCCGCAACACATACGAGGGCGATTTCATGGTCAACGGTTTCACAGAGAAGACCCTCGAATGGACTCCCGGCCAGATTCACCTCTTTAACACCGGCGAGACCGGCAGTGACATCCTTGAGGACAATGACTACTATCCCGAATTCTGGGGCCCCCTGCAGCGCTATCTGCTTTGGATTCCCGGCGAGTACATGACAATCGTGGAGCGCGAGCCCAACAAGCCCAATACCGATTCCAACATAGGTATCACCTGGAAAGATGGCGTAGATCAGAGCAATATGTCATTTAACAATGTCAACTACAGCTTCACGGCTCTTTTCAGCCCCGTGGGGGTTGAACCCACAGAAGCCATGTGGCGTCTTATCCTTGGTGAAGAGGTTGGGGTATATCCCAACAACTATTACAGCATCTGGCCCGAGTCCTATACCTTCGTGCAGAACGGCTGGAACTATGAGTGGAGCCAGAATGACGGTGCCCTGCTCTACTACCACCAGTTCCCCTTCATCCCCGTGAAAGAATCCTCCATCTTCTTTATCGGCTCAACCGAGGGTGCCGGCGTAAGAATGACCAACGACTCTTACACCACCTTCTACGCAGCTTCGAAGGAGGACATCATCTACCACTATGATCCGGCTAACATCAGCAACACTAAGAAGATTTCCGCCGTTGGCAGCATGGAGCTTCCCTCAAGCGGCGTGAAGGAAGTGCTCGCTGAGAGCAACATGAAGGTTGCTGCCCGCAACGGCGCTATCAGCGTGACCGCAGGCGAGAACGGCAACGTGGCTGTCTATAGCATCAACGGCCAGCTCGTCAAGAGCGTTGACGCCAAGGCAGGCCAGACTGTCGATGTCAAGGCACCCAAGGGCCTCTACATCGTCAAGGCCGGCAAGAAGGCTGTGAAAGTCGTGCTCTGATCCCTAACGGACAGTTCGACCCGATTTATACGACACCATACAGACCGAGGGTGTGGCGGACCGGATGTCCGGCCGCACCCTCGGCCAATTTATGACAAACAAGTATGAAAAATTCCCGCATACTCGTCGTAGACGATGAGGAGACCCTTTGCGAGACCCTGCAGCTCAAGCTCGAGCTCGAGGGTTATGAGGTGGATGTGGCTTACAGCGCTGAGGAGGCACTGCAGCTTGACCTGACGCGCTATGCCCTGATACTTCTCGATGTTATGATGGACAAGATCTCAGGCTTCGAGATGGCGCGCAAGATGCGCTCCAATCCGGCTACTGCCTCTATCCCCATCATCTTCTGCACCGCCCTCGATACCGAGGACGACATGATCTCGGGCCTTCAGCTCGGTGCCGACGACTACATTCCAAAGCCCTATTCGCTGCGCAATGTCGTGGCCAGGGTGGAGAGCGTGCTGAGGCGCGCCAACAAGCCGGCCAATGAAAATGTGATCACATACGAGGGCCTCGCGCTCGACAATTCGCAGAAGACCTGCACCGTCGACGGCGAGCCGGTCCGCCTCCCCCGCAAGGAGTTCGAGCTCCTGGCCCTGCTCATGAGCCAGAGAGGCAAGGTATTCTCCCGCGAGGAGATTCTCAAGGCCGTATGGCCCGAGGAGGTGGTGGTGGTCAACAGGGTGGTCGATGTCAACATCACCCGCCTGCGCGGCAAGATCGGACGCTACGGCAAGATGATTGTCACGCGCAGCGGCTATGGCTACGGTTTCATAGTCTGACCCGGGGCCTATGAAATCAAGTTGGACAAAATTCCGGCTGAGCTATTCCACACGCCTGATGGTCATCATCCTCGGGCTGTGCGGCGCGCTCGTGGCCGTGTTCATGGTCTTCCAGTATGAGCGCGAGAAGGAGTATTCCGCGCAGCTCCTCAATGCGCAGCTGCAGCTCCTTAACACCACCATCCTCGACCATCTTGAGGATGGCTACACCCCGGACGAGTGGATTCCCGGCCTCGACCTCCCCATCAAGTCGCTGCGCATCACCCTGGTCGATAAGCGCACCGGCGAAGCTGTGTTTGACAACGAGGTGGTCAAGATGCCGGATGGCAACTATCTCACCTCGCCCGAAATCAAGGCTGCGCTCGATGACTCCCGGGGGCGCGCCTTCGTCAAGTCTCTCGCCCCGTCGACCAACCAGGAATACTTCTTCAGCACGCAGGTCGGCCCGACGATGATCGTGCGCACCGGCGCGCCACTTTATTCCGTGACGGTGGGCAAGTTTCTCGAGGGAGACCGCACATTCCTCTGGGTGATGCTGCTGGCTCTGGTGATCGTAGGCGTGCTTACCTGGTTTGCCACACGCGCTATCGGAGGCACAATCAAGCGTCTTCAGAAGTTCGCCCGCGACGCTGAGAGCGGAATGCGCATTTATGACACCGAGGACTTCCCCAACGATGAGCTCGGCTCGATAGCGAGCACGATAGTGCGCCTCTTCGTGCGCCTGCAGCAGACCACGGCCGAGCGTGACCGCCAGCAGCTGCTGCTCATGGAGGAAGAGGAGAACAAGCAGCGCATCAAGCGCGAGCTGACCAACAACATCAACCATGAGCTGAAGACCCCGGTGGCCTCCATACAGGTGACACTGGAGACGCTCATGGACTATCCCGACCTCCCGGAGGCAAAGCGCACGCAGCTTCTGGAGCGCTGCGAGTCAAACGCCCGCCGCCTCGTCACGCTGCTGCGCGACATATCCACCATCACACGCATGGACGACGGCAAGTCGCTCATCGGGCGCGAGACGGTCAACCTCTCCAAGGTAGTGGAAGACCTCGTGCAGGATGCCACGGCGCGCGCCGCCGACAAGGGTATGGAGATTTACGACTCGCTGCCGCCGAGCGTGGAAATCAAGGGCAATGTAGGGCTCCTTGAATCCATCTTCCGCAATCTCATAGAGAACGCAATCGCATATTCCGGCGGGTCGAAGCTGACCATATCTATGCTTGAGGCCAGCCCGGAGATGTACACCATAATCGTGGCCGACAACGGGTCGGGCATAGCCGAGGAGCACCTGCCGCGCCTCTTCGAGCGCTTCTACCGCATCGACAAGGGGCGCAGCCGCCAGATGGGAGGCACGGGCCTGGGCCTGGCCATCGTCAAGAACGCCGCGCAGTTTCATGGCGGCGATGTGTCGGTAAGCAACCGCTCCACCGGCGGACTCGAGTTCATCCTCACATTCCCCCGCGAGTCGTTCACCGACGAGGAGGGAGACCGGGGAGCATCCGTAATTTGAAGCTCAAAAGAATATGACCGCAAACAATATGACTCCCGACATAAGCGTGGTGGTGCCCCTCTTCAACGAGGCGGAGTCGCTGCCCGAGCTCACAGCATGGATAGAGAGGGTGATGGCTGACCACGGCTTCACCTACGAGATAATTTTCGTCAATGACGGCTCTACGGATGGCTCGCAGAGGGTCATCGAGGAGCTGGCGGGCAAGAACGGCTCGATACGGGCCGTGGCCTTCGCGCGAAACTACGGCAAGTCGCCCGCGCTGAACACCGGCTTCGCCCGCGCGCGGGGCAATGTAGTCATCACCATGGATGCCGACCTCCAGGACTCGCCCGATGAAATCCCCGAACTGTACCGCATGATTACCGAGCAGGGATACGACCTTGTGTCGGGATGGAAGAAGAAGCGCTACGACCCCCTGTCGAAGACCATCCCCACAAAACTCTTCAACGCCACGGCGCGGCGCGTCAGCGGTATTCACAACCTGCATGACTTCAACTGCGGGCTGAAAGCATACCGCCGCGATGTGGTGAAGCACATAGAGGTTTATGGCGACATGCACCGCTATATACCCTATCTGGCCAAAAATGCAGGCTACACCAAGATAGGGGAGAAAGTGGTGCACCACCGGGCGAGGAAGTACGGCACCACCAAGTTCGGCCTTGACCGTTTTGTGAACGGCTATCTCGACCTGGCCACGCTGTGGTTCCAGTCGCGGTTCGGCATCAAGCCCATGCACCTTTTCGGCCTCTTAGGGTCGGCGATGTTCATCATCGGCCTCCTGGCGGTGCTCACGGTCATAGTGCTCAAGATAGTCAGCATGGCTCATCCCTCATACGCCTTCTATCTCACCAACTCAGTCTATTTCTATCTCTCGCTGGCCGCCATGATCATGGGACTGCAGTTCTTCCTGACAGGATTCGTCGGCGAGCTGATCACGCGCAATTCACCCGAGCGCAACAATTATATAATAGCAAGTGAAATCTGAGATAAATAACAGCAAGTGAAATCAGAGAAGGCATTCTTATCCGGAGTCAGGGGCCCGGTTTTCAAGGCTATCACGCTGCTTGCCGCCATGCTGGGCATGGCAGCGGTGGCGTCGGCGCAGGGCACGATCACTCCTGTGGACAATGATCCCGAGAAGCCGCCGCAGCCCGTACTGCATTATTATGATAAGCATGGCAACGCGCTCCAGACCCCTGTGCTCTTCCTGGCCGAGCTGGACACGGTGAAGAATGTCCGCTCCGGACCGGTCTACCCGGCCATCAGCGGGGCGAGCGTGGGAGTCAACTTCTTTGACGCTGTGCTGAAGATTTTCGGCCAGACCTATTCCAGTTTTGACATCCATGCTGACATGACCCTCTACAACTGGCTGATGCCGGTCATAGAGGCGGGCGTAGGGTTCGCCTCGTCGTCGCCCGACAACGGAGCGTTCAATATCAAAGTGCATCCCTCTCCCTATCTCAAGGTCGGTTTCAACTACAACTTCCTGTATAAAAGCAACCCCGACTATCAGTTCTGGTTAGGACTGAGAGCCGGAGTGGCGCATAGCCGTTATGACGTGTGGGGGATAACCCCGTCATCGGAATATTATGTAGCAGGAGAGCCGACGGCGTATGACGGCATACGGTGCACCTCCTGGTATGGCGATGCCTTGGCGGGGCTGAGAGTGCGCATAGCCGGGCCCGTGTCATTGGGGTGGAGCCTGCGGTATCATTTCTTCTTCTCAAAATCCAGAAAGGGGATGGCCTGCCCTCCGTGGTTCGTGCCCGGTTACGGCCACAATCCCCTCGGGGCCACCTTCTCCATCTACTTCGACCTATACTCCAACCGCCGCAAAAAAGAGCAGTTTCCGCCCCTTAGTACATCGGAGTGAAGGGGGCGGACTTCTTGAAGGCCTTTGTGGCGTCGCCGACGAGCATCGTCTCCTTGGAAGTGTCGAGCTTGAGGACGGGTGCGCCCGGCTTGAGATTGACCTTGTTGAGGTCTACATAGTAGTATCCGGGATTGGTGACTATGTCGAAATAATAGCGGAGGTCGCGAGTGTTGGAATATGAGCGCCACTGCGTGGAGGATACGTTGGGCTCGCCCTCGATGGTATAGGTATAGGGCACGCAGCTGTTGACGAGCACGCTGCGCGTGATGGCCGCGCCGAAGTCAGCGTCTGCCGTGGGCTCTACACGGTGGGCGAAGAAATTGGCGCGAACCACGCGGTCAGGGCTGCTGACAGTGCCGGGGAGCATGTGGGTGCCTCCAATCTTGTCCCAGTAGTTGAGTATGGCGGTCATCTGCGGCCACTGCGGGTCATTGGTCATGGCCCTGAAGTCGCCCGGATCCGAGATGAGGACGTTGCCATTGTCAAATTCCAAGATGCGTGTCTTGCCCGTAGCATCGGTGATGCCCCAGTGGAGGGCAGAGACAGTGCCGCCGTCAAAGGTAGCTCCTTCGATGCGGAAGTCATGGTTTTTCACCAGGTCGACCACTTCGTCAGTAGTAGCGCAGTTGTCGAGCATCCAGGCTACGAACATAGCCATAGAGATGAGGGGCTTGTTGTTGTAAAGCTCGTTATTATAGATAGTACCTTTGCAGAAGAGGCCGTTGACCACCAGACCCTTCTCGTTCATGCCCTCAGTGACGCCTCCGTCATAGCCCACAGCGTAGACCGCGCCATACTTGGAGGTCCAGTTGATGCCGTCCGGTGTCGAGGCCCCCTGCTTGTACATGCCGCGGGGATAGACATACAGGTTTGTCGGAATCGGTGTCTTCCAGTCGAGCGACCGACCGATGATATAAAGGGAGTCGTTGCCCTCATAGAGCACACGGGTACATGCGTCCGCCGGAGCGGCTGCGGAGAGTGCGAGCATGGAGACGGCTGCGAGAGCGGTGAAAGCGTTTTTCATAATCTTATCTGTTTTCAGGTGGGTAATATGATATTACAACGACTCACCCGCGCCGATGGTTCGGACGGAGGCGCATGCGACGGAATCCCGTGCTGTCACTTCTCAAGAGTTTTTCCGATGACCTCCAGTATCTCGGGGCCATATTCGCGCACGGTATAGGGGCCGACCCCGCTGACCTTCTTCAGGGAGAGAGGGGAGTCAGGGAGGCTCTCGGCAATGGCGAGCAGAGCTCTGTTATGGATGATGCGGAACGCGGGGAGGCCCGTTTCAGCGGCCTTCTCCCTGCGCCAGTTCATCAGTGCCTCATAGACCCCCGGATGTGCTCCGGAGAGAGCTGCGGATCGTGTCCCGGGGGAAGAGTCCGGAAGAGCGCCGGGGCGGGGTGCGGAGGGTTTGGAGGGCTTAGGGGTTGCCACTGATTTTTTGCCTCCGGAGGTGCGCCGTCCGGATGATGCGTTGTCAATCTCAAGATAAAGCTGGGCCTTGAGCCGAAGGTATTCAGAGACAGTGAAATCTATTGCCTTGAATGCCTTCAGCAGTCCGCCCTGCAGGCGCACCGTATCGGACAAAGCCGCCAGGCGGTCATGAAGCCGCGTTGTGACCAGGGCGCTGTCATGTTCCTTGGGAGTCAGGGCTATCAGTTCGGTCAGGTCGTTGAGCAGCGGAAGGAAATAGGCTGCCCCGGCATGTATGCGCTCCTGCAGGGGTGCGTTGTCTTCCGGGCTCCCCTCCGTATCACGGACCATGCGTCCGAACTGCATGGCAAACCGTGCGGCCACCTCCACGACTTTCTCCTCAAATCGGGCCGAACTGCGCGCATACTCCTCGCAGACATTAGGGAAGAGGGAAGCGAAAGCCTCATCAACTGTGCGGCGCAGGTCGCTCAGCAATCGGGAAGTGCGCCGGAATCCGAAAAGCTCCGATAGAAGGTCGATATAGTATGCCCGGTCGAGACGCTCCACCTCCGAGCGGTCAGGCACGCGCTGCTCCTGGGTATGTATGAAAGCGCTGACCGTAGGGTCACATATCAGCGAAGAACCGCGCAAGGGGGCGTCGAGAACGAGGCCCTCAAGAGTGCGGCATCTCGACAGGGCCACGTAAGCCTGCCCGTGGGCAAAAGAGTCTGCCGCGTCGATAATAGCCCGGTCGAAAGTCAGGCCCTGGCTCTTATGGATAGTGATGGCCCAGGCCGGACGCAGCGGTATCTGCGAGAATGTGCCGCAAATTTCTTCTGAAATTTGGCCCGAAGCGGCATCAATCTCATATTTCACGTTGTCCCAGTCTACGGCTCCGACCTTTATCTCGACTCCCGTGTCAGCTCCGCGCACAGTCACGCACTCATCGTCAAGAGACGTTATCTCTCCAATCATGCCGTTATAGTAGCGGCGCTCGCCGGTAGGGTCATTTTTCACAAACATCACCTGGGCTCCCTGCTTCAGGGTCAGTTCGGCGGGGGCGGGGAAGGATGTCTCCGGAAACGTGCCCTGCACCGAGGCCTTGAAGACATGGGGGAGGGTCTTGAGGCGCGACATGCAGTCGCGGTTGATGGCATCGGCACGGAAATTGTGGGTGGTCAGACGGATGTATTTCTCGTTGGCCGGGGGGATGAAGCCCGGTTTGAAACGGGTGTTGAGCTCGGCTATTATCTCCGGTGTGGCCGTATTGGAGCGAATATGGTTGAGCAGGCTCAGGAAGCGCCCCTCGTTCTGGCGGTAAACCTTTTTGAGCTCCACGGTGACATACATTGTCGAGGCCAGGGCGAGGCTGTCAAAAAAGAATGGCGACCGGTAATAGCGTCTCAGCATCTCCCACTCATCATCCTTGACTACCGGGGGGAGCTGCTGGAGGTCGCCGATCAGAAGCAGCTGGACACCGCCGAAGGGTCGGGTCGGGTCGCGGTGTCGCCGGAGCACATCGTCCACCGCATCGAGCAGGTCGGCGCGCACCATTGATATCTCATCTATGACCAGGAGGTCCATGCTGCGTATCACGCGGAGCTTGGCGCGGTTGAAGCGGTCGAAGCGCCGCTTTTCCGCCGAGCGGTGAGTGCCGGGGAAGAAGGGGGCGAAATCAAGCTGGAAAAAGGAGTGTATGGTCATGCCGCCGGCATTGATGGCGGCTATTCCCGTCGGAGCGAGCACCACGAGGCGCTTCCCTGTCCGGCGGCGAAGGGTTTTGAGAAAGGTGGTCTTGCCCGTCCCGGCCTTGCCGGTCAGGAAAAGATTGACTCCGGTGCGTTCTATAAGGTGGCTGGCCAGGTCAAGTTCGGGGTTCCTTTCTTTATCAGTGGGCATGATGAGTGGGGGATTATCATGCAAAATTAATAAAAAAATTGTAATTTTGCAGACTTAATTCCGACCCGAATGAAACAGTTTATCCGCGACTGGGCGCTTGTGCTCGCTATCCTTGCGGGCATACTCAGTTATTTCGTTTATGCGGCCATCCCGCTGCTTGACTCCACCCATGCCTTGGCAATGAGGGCAGTGGGGATAGCCCAGCCGGCCCTTATATTCGCCATGCTCTTCCTGACCTTCTGCCGGGTGAAGCCGAGCGAGCTTAAATTTTGTCCCTGGCACGGCTGGCTCCTCCTTATCCAGGGGGGTTCCTTCACGCTGCTGGCCCTGCTGGTGATGGCGATGCCTCACAACGGCTGGAGAGTGATACTGGAGGGGGCCATGCTCTGCCTGATATGCCCGACGGCTACTGCGGCAGCGGTAATAACGCGCCGCCTGGGGGGAGATGTGGCGCATGTGACCACCTATACAATCCTTATCAACATCTTAGGGGCCCTGATAATACCGGCGCTCACTCCCCTGGTGCATCCCGAAGGGACGCTTGGCTTCACAGGCTCGGCGATGCTGATTATGAAAGAGGTGTTTCCGCTCCTGCTTCTTCCGCTGGCCGGAGCGCTCCTGCTGCGCTGGAAATGGCCCCATGCATGCGAGGCCTTGGGGCGTCATGCCGAATGGTCGTTTTATCTTTGGGCCGTGGCCTTGAGCCTGGCTATGGCGGTGACAACGCGCAGCATTGTCCACTCCACTGTCGGACTGGCCACGCAGGGTGGCCTTGTCCTTGTCTCGCTCGTGTGCTGCGCCCTGCAGTTCTGGGCCGGCAGGCGCATCGGGCGGCGTTATAACGATGCCATCACGGCCGGTCAGGCCCTCGGGCAGAAGAACACAGTGTTCATCATCTGGCTCGGCTATACATTCTTCACCCCGGTCACGGCCGTCATCGGCGGCTTCTACAGCATCTGGCACAACCTTGTCAATACGTGGCAGCTCTACCGCCACGACCATCATCAATAAGACGGGGTCTAAAACGAACATCGCGTCCGGCACTGCCGGACGCGATGTTCGTTTTTATTGATGTGATATGGGGAATCAGCGGTGTGAGGCAGCAATGCGGGCACGCAGAGTGTCGTTGAACTCGGTCTGGGCGCGGAGCTCCTCGACGGTCATGTGCATGCGGTAGCGCCAGTAGTGGGTCGGGTTGGCAGGCTCGTTGATCTGCTCCTCGTTGGGATTCTCCCTGCGGAGCTTTCCATCGGTCGAAAGCCAGTCCTGGAGGGGGAGTATGCAGAGCATCGAGGGGGAGGCGAGCTGGAGCCACACGATTTTCTCGCAGATCCAGGGCTCGGCGAAATAGGGAGCCTGGCCATACTCGTGGAGCACATGGTTGAAGTATCTCTGGCTCTGCGCCGGGTCGCTCTCCCACCATGCGCGTATGCCGCTCATGTCGTGGGTCGAAGTGGTGCAGACGCTGTAGTAGGGATAGTGCCAGGTGTCGCCGAACTCCGTCTTCGGGTCCTTGGGCATGCGCTGTATCTCCAGGGAGAGGATCTGCAGCTGGCGCATCACCTCGGGCACGCAGTCAGGAATCATGCCGAGGTCCTCGCCGCATGTGAGCATGGATGTGGCATCCAGCAGCGGGGGGAGCTTCCACATGGCCTTGCCATACCAGAAGTCGTTGTGGCGGTGATAGAAGAAGTCGTTGTAGAGGCGGTTGAAGCACCACTTCTCATAGTCCGACAGGTTGCGGTACTGATATGTGAACTGGCCCGAAATGCGGGGATGGTAGTGGCCCTTGTTGTAGGGGTCCTCGATGAAGAGCACATCATCGATAAGGCCCATGAGGGCGGCTTCGATGCGGGCGTTCTTGTCGTTCTTCTCCAGGCGCGCGAAATGGTCGCGCACCTTGACCTGGGTGTTGACAAACTCCTTGAGGCGGTAGCGTCCGGCCTGGATGTGGTCGAGATACTCGTGCTTGACCTCGTCGGTGTATTCGCCGAAGAAATCTGAGAGCATCCATTCCAGTATCAGGGGATTGGTCTGGAGGTCGACATCGATCCAGAAGTCGTAGCTGTTTCGCAGCTCGTCGGGCGAGAAGGGGAGGGCCGGATTGAAATAGCCTAACAGGCCGTGGAGGGCATCCATCGGAATCTGCCATATGCGGAAGAAGCCGAGGATGTGGTCAATGCGGTAGAGGTCGAAATATTCGGCCATCTTGCGGAAGCGGTCTTTCCACCATGCGAAGCCATCGCGGGCCATCTCATCCCAGTTGTAGGTCGGGAAACCCCAGTTCTGGCCGAGCACCGAGAAGTCATCCGGCGGAGCTCCGGCCTGGCAGTCCATGTTGAAGAGGCGGGGACGCTGCCAGGCATCGACGCTGTGGCGTCCTATGCCGATAGGTATGTCGCCCTTGAGCACGACTCCGCGGGCATGGGCGTAGTCCACGGCCTCGCGCAGCTGGCGGTCAAGGTGATACTGCACGAAGCAATAGAAGGCGATATCATCGGCGTGTGCCTTGATGAATTTCTCCACCTCCTTTTCGTCATACTCCGCATATTCGCCCCACTGCGAATTGTCGGGTGTGCCGTTGAGGTCGCGCAGCACGCACCAGGCTGCGTAAGGGAGCAGCCAGTAGCCGTTGTCCTCCATGAAGCGCAGGTATGCGTCGGTGTTGGCTGTGGCCTTGCCATCCTGGGCGAAAATCTCGCGCAGATACTCATCTTTAAGGTTGTTGACGCGCTCGTAGTCGATTTCGGTCAGCTCGTTGAGCTCGCGGCGCATCTCGTCATAGTATGCGCGGCGCTCTTCAGACACCAGGCGTCCGACTTTCTCGGGGCGAATGTACATCGGATGCAGTGCGAAAGTGGAGTTGGCGCTGTAGGGGTATGAGTCTACCCAGGTGCGTGACTTGGTGGTGTCGTTGATGGGGAGCACCTGGAGAATCTTCTGCCCTGTCTGAGCGCACCAGTCAGCCATCTCCTTGAGGTCGGTGAAGTCTCCTACGCCCCAGTCGGAGAGAGTGCGGATCGAGAAGACGGGGATAGCGGTGCCGGCACCCTTCCAGTCGCCGCGCGGGTTTGCGAATCTCAGGCCGTCGACCACAATCTGCTCCATCGGAGAGGAGAGGGAGATGCCGAACACGCGGTTGTCGCGGGCCTCCCAGGCGCGGACTTCGCCGGTGGCCTTTGAGACGATGAGGAATTTGTATTCAAAGGGTATCTTGGCGCCTCCCAGGGGTATGTTGCATTCCCAGAGGGGGTAGCGGGCATCGCTGAGGCGGATGGCCTTGGCGGGGTCCCAATTGCCGAGCATATCTCCCTCGCCGCTGACGGCGAGCACCTCATCGGGGGCCACCATCGGAGCGAAGATGCGCATGTTGGCCGTGGCGGGCGCTACCGGGGGGAGGGGGGCGCGACCCGTGCGGGAGAGCATGCCGTCGACGAAAGCCGAGGAATAGTAGGGCTTGTCATGGGGCACGCCCTGCCAGGCGTCAAAAAGGTTATATATCTGCACCTCGCGGGAGGGGCGGAACACATGGGGCATCCCCCACTCGAATCGCCATTCCTGTTCGGGGGCCTTGACTACGAAATTGTATTCGAATTCCGGCGTGTCGTCAGGCAGGTTAAGGTCAATCACCCACATGTCCGGACCCTCAAGATGGAGGGCCGCCCCCTTGCGGGGGTCGCCGTTGCCCAGGGCGGGTATGCCGCCGTAGACATACAGGGACTGTCCCCACTCGGTGTGGTAGTTGATGTGCAGTCTTATGTTCATTTTTTCAAGAAGGATGTATGTAAGAATTGATGGCAAAGGTAACAAAAAAATCCGCGCCATGCAAGCGCGGATTAAATTATTTTTCGGGTAAAAAATTCCGGTGTCCCGGGGTGCGCCGCAGCCTCAGCCGCAGCGTGAGTTGCCGCAGTTCTTGCAGATGAGGCATCCCTCTTGGTAGACCAGGGACTCCGACCCGCATTGGGGGCATTTCTGGCCCGTCGCTCCGGTGCCGTTGGGGATGTACTTCTTCAGGGCGCGCTCCACACCGTTCTTCCATGTGTTGATGCTGTCAGAATCCAGGTCGAGGCTGCCGACGAGCTTGAGCACCTGGTCGATGGGCATGCCGTAGCGCAGCACGCCGGAGATGAGCTTCGCGTAGTTCCAGAACTCGGGGTTGAACTTCTCGCTCAGGCCCTCGATGGTGGTCTTGTAGCCGCGTTTGTTGATAAACTGGAAGTCATACCGCTTGCGCCCCTCCGCATCGGTGGCCTTGATAATCTTGCCGTGCGTGACGCTCTTGGGGCAGAAGAGACCCTCCTCATCGTCAGCAAGGCCGGTGAATATCTCGTATGGCTTGCCATCCTCGGCGAGGCCTACGAAGGCTATCCATTTCTCCTTATTATTTTGGAATCGCACCACATCGGCCTCCAGCTCGATGGGACGCTTCATCACGTGGGCGTGGGGGATTAGCTCATCATGGGGAGTTTCTTTCTTGGTGGGCTTCACAGCTTCGAGCACATTGTTGCGCGAGCCGTCGCGATAGACCGTGCATCCCTTGCACCCCTGGCGCCAGGCCTCCACGTAGAGGCGTCCCACAAGCTCCTCATCCACATCTGCGGGAAGATTTATGGTCACCGATATCGAATGGTCCACCCATTTCTGCACGGCCCCCTGCATGCGGACCTTCTCGAGCCAGTCGATGTCGTTGCTCGTGGCCAGGTGGTAGGGTGATGAGGCTACGAGCGCCTCTAATTCCTCGGCCGACATGTTCTTCTTGGGCTCGATGCCGTTGACACGCATCCATTCGAGAAACTTGTGGTGATAGACGGTGTATTCCTCGAAGGCGTCCCCGACCTCGTCAACGAAGTCGACAGTCACGTTGGTGTCGTTGGGATTGACCTTGCGGCGGCGCTTGTAGACGGGGAGGAACACCGGCTCGATGCCCGATGTAGTCTGGGTCATGAGCGAGGTGGTGCCCGTGGGGGCGATGGTGAGGCAGGCTATATTGCGGCGACCGTGCTTGGCCATATCCTCGTAGAGGGCCGGGTCGGCCTCCTTGAGGCGCAGGATGAAGGGATTGTCCTTCTCGCGCTCCGCGTCATAGACGGGGAATGCTCCGCGTTCCTTGGCGGTCTCGACCGAAGCGCGGTAATATGCCAGGGCCAGCTGCTTGTGGACCTCCGTGGAGAAGGCCGTGGCCTCGGGTGTGCCGTAGCGCAGGCCGAGGGCGGCGAGCATGTCGCCCTCGCCGGTGGTGCCGCATCCTGTGCGGCGGCCGAGCAGGGTCTTGTCACGTATCTTCTCCCAGAGGTGCAGCTCGGTGGCCTTCACCTCCATTGTCTCGGGGTCAGACTTGATTTTGGCGATAATGGTCTCGATCTTCTCCATCTCCAGGTCAATGATGTCATCGAGCACACGCTGCGTCACAGCCGCATGGCGGCGGAATAGGTCGAAATCAAACTCAGCCTGCGGCGTGAAGGGATTCTTGACGTAGGAGTAGAGGTTGATAGCCACCAGACGGCAGCTGTCATACGGGCAGAGGGGAATCTCGCCGCAGGGATTGGTGGAGATGGTGCGGAATCCCTTGTCGGCATAGCAGTCGGGGACGGATTCGCGGATGATGGTGTCCCAGAAGAGGACACCCGGCTCCGCGCTTTTCCATGCGTTGTGGACTATCTTGTGCCAGAGGGCGCGCGCGTCTGCGGGGGCGACCACCTCGGGATGGTCCGAATCCACGGGGAATGTGAATGAGTAGGGCGTGCCGTCAATGGCCGCCTGCATGAAAGCATCGTCGATTCGGACGCTGACATTGGCCCCGGTCACCTTCCCCTCGGTCATCTTCGCGTCTATGAAGCGCTCCGAGTCGGGGTGCTTTATGCTGACTGTGAGCATCAGGGCGCCGCGGCGCCCGTCCTGTGCGACCTCGCGCGTGGAATTGCTGTAACGCTCCATGAAGGGCACCAGGCCTGTGGAGGTCAGCGCAGAGTTCTTTACCGGCTGCCCTTTGGGGCGGATATGGCTCATGTCGTGGCCCACGCCTCCGCGGCGCTTCATGAGCTGCACCTGCTCCTCATCAATTTTTATGATGCCTCCGTAGGAGTCCGGGGCTCCGTCGAGCCCGATGACGAAACAGTTCGAAAGCGATCCGACCTGGTAATTGTTGCCTATTCCGGCCATCGGGCTCCCCTGGGGGACCACGTAGCGGAAATCCTTAAGGACGGAATATATCTCATCCTCCGTCAGAGGGTTGGGATATTTGGACTCGATGCGAGCCAGTTCGCGGGCTATGCGCCTGTGCATGTCGTCGGGGGTCAGCTCATATATATGGCCGAAGGAATCCTTGAGAGCGTATTTGCTTGCCCAGACACGGGCGGCGAGCTCGTCACCTTTGAAATACTCGAGGGATGCCTTGTATGCCTGGTCGAAGGTATATGTATCCGGGCCCGGGACGGCCTGCTGTGAGGGAGTGGTCTGGTCCATTTGGGAGTTTGTGTGTCTGTTTGCAATATTTATCCCCGTCGGGCTTGGAAAGCTGGCGGGGGGGTGTTATCTTTGTGCAAAATTAACCAAAATCGCACACATACACAACACACAAAATAATAAATAATGATTGACCCTTCCATTTATTTTCAGTCGCGGCGCACTGTGCGCCGTTTCTCGGACCGCGAAGTGAGCCCTTCGCTGGTCGAGTCGGTCATCGCGCGAGCCGTCAAGGCCCCGACGTGCGGCAACATGCAGCTCTACACTGTCATCGTGACGCGCGATGAGGAGCGCCGCAAGACCCTTGCCGCAGCCCATTTCAATCAGCCGGCAGCTGCCGGGGCCCCGGTCCTGCTGACGGTATGCGCCGACTTCAACCGCTTCACGCGCTGGTGCGAGCTGCGCGGCGCCGATGCCGGGTTTGACAACTTCCTGTCATTCACCTCGGCTGTGGCCGACGCCACGGCGCTGACCCAGCAGATAGCCACCATAGCCGAAATGGAGGGACTCGGGACCTGCTGGCTCGGCACGGTCACCTTTAACGCCCCGGCAATTTCGGAGCTCCTCAAGCTCCCCGCGCTCGTGGTGCCTGTCGGAGCGCTCGCTATTGGATGGCCCGCCGAGGAGGGGGAGGAGACAGAGAGGCTTCCGCTCCGAGCCGTCATGGTCGAGGAGGAGTATCCTGACCGGAGCGATGAGGAGGTCCTCGAACTCTTCAAGAGCAAGGAGGATTTTCCGCAGAATTCCGTGTATGTCAAGGAGAATGGCAAGGATAACCTGGCCCAGGTGTTCGCCGAGGTGCGCTATCCGCGCTCGATGAACGAGCCCCTCTCCGAGGCCTTCCTGAAGTATCTCGCCAAGCAGGGATTCGTGAAGTAGGTATTAGGTATAAGGCATTAGGTATTAGGTATTAGGTAGAAGCAAGAATAATAGATAAGATATGAAGATAGTAGTTTTAGACGGATACACCATCAATCCGGGCGACCTGTCCTGGCAGGAGCTGGACACGCTCGGCGATGTCCGCATATATGACCGCACCGCCCCTTCCGAGGTCGTGGAGAGGTGCAGCGGGTATGAGTTTATCCTGACCAACAAGACGGTAATCACGGCCGAAATGCTCGACCGTATGCCGGATGCCCGGTATATAGGCATCCTGGCTACGGGCACGAATGTCGTAGACCTCATGGCGGCAGCTGCTCACGGCATCACCGTCACCAATATCCCGGCGTACAGCACCGACTCCGTGGCCCAGGAGGTATGGGCGCTGATACTGGCCATAGTGCAGCGCGTGGAGTCATACACCACGGCTATCCGCGAGGGGGAGTGGGCGCAGTGTGCTGACTTCTCCTATCTCTCATGGCCTCTCATGGAGCTGGCCGGAAAGACGGTGGGAATAGTGGGCTTCGGAAATATCGGCCATGCCGTGGCGCGCATAGCCAAGGGTTTCGGCATGAAGGTGCTCGCCTCTACCTCCAAGGCGCAGGAGGCGCTCCCCGAGGATGTGGTCAAGGCAGAGCTGGATGAGGTGTTCCGCCGCAGCGACATAGTGACTATCCACTGCCCGCTGACTCCGGAGACCCAGAAGCTGGTCAATGCCGAGCGTCTCGCCTTGATGAAGCGCACCGCCATACTGATCAACACCTCGCGCGGAGGGGTAGTGGACGAGCATGCCCTGGCCGAGGCCCTGGAGAGGGGCGAGATATATGGCGCCGGGGTGGATGTGCTGTCCAAGGAGCCTCCGACGCTTGACAATCCCCTGCTGCATGCCCCGCATTGCGTCGTGACGCCCCATATCGCCTGGGCCACCCACGAGGCGCGGGCGCGACTGCTGCGCATAGCCATCGGCAATATCCTCTCTTTCCTGGCCGGAGCACCCCGCAATGTGGTGAACTGACAATAATATGGTGAACTGACAGCATTGTAAACTGAGAGACGCCCGCCTCCATTTCGCGGAGGCGGGCGTCTCAGTCTTTTGTCATGTGGCGGCTCAGTCGAGCTTGTGGATCACGAGGCCGGAGCGGAGCTTGGGCTCAAACCAGGTGGTCTTCGGGGGCATGATGTTGCCGGTGTCGGCGATGTTGATCAGCTGGTCCATAGTTACGGGATAGAGGGCCAGGGCCATCTTCATCTCGCCGCTGTCGACACGGCGCTTCAGCTCGCCGAGTCCGCGGATGCCGCCGACGAAGTCGATGCGCTTGTCGCTGCGCAGGTCGGTGATGCCGAGGATGTCGCGCAGGATGAGGTCGGAGGATACAGTCACGTCAAGCACGCCGATGGGGTCCTTGTCGTCGTAGGTGCCCTCTTTGGCAGTGAGCGAATACCACTTGCCATCCATATAGAGGGAGAAATTGTGGAGGCCGGCGGGCTGGTAGATCTCGGTGCCCTTCTCCTCTACGATGAAGTTCTCGCCTACCTTGGCCAGGAACTCCTCGGGAGTGAGGCCGTTGAGGTCGCGCACCACGCGGTTGTAGTCGATGATTTTGAGGTGTGATGCGGGGAAGGCCACGGCGAGGAAGTAGTTGTATTCCTCATCGCCCTTGTGGTCGGGGTTCTGCTGGGCCTTCTCGTTGCCTACCAAGGCGGCGGCAGCGCTGCGGTGGTGGCCGTCAGCTATGTAGAGGTTGGGAATTTTGTCAAATTCCTCGGTGACGGTGCGGATCATCTCGGGGTCTTCGATCACCCAGAGCGTGTGGCCGAATCCGTCGGGAGCCACGAAGTCATATTCCGGCTTGCCGGCTGTGACGGTGCGGATGATGTTTTCCAGAGCCTCGTTGTCGGGGAAGGCGAAGAACACCGGCTCGATGTTGGCGTTGTTGACGCGCACGTGCTTCATGCGGTCTTCCTCCTTGTCTCGGCGGGTGAGCTCATGCTTCTTGATGCGGCCCTCCATGTAGTCGTTGACCCATGCGGCCACTACGAAGCCGTACTGCGTGCGGCCATCCATGGTCTGGGCGTAGATGTAGTATTTCTCCTCATCATCCTGCACGAGCCATCCCTTGTCCTGGAACATGCGGAAGTTCTCCACGGCCTTGTCATAGACCTTGGGGTCATGCTCGTCGGTGCCGGGCTCGAAATCGATTTCGGGCTTGATGATATGATAGAGCGACTTCTCATTGCCTTCGGCCTCTTTGCGGGCCTCCTCGGAATTGAGCACGTCGTACGGGCGGGATACTACCTCCTCGACCATCTCCTTGGGGGGACGGACCCCCTTGAAAGGCTTTACTTTTGCCATTTTTTGCTTCGGTTTTTAGATTGTTAGGTTAAACGATGTTTTCTTTTTGTCTTGTTATCCGCAGCTCCCTCCGCTGCCATGCAGTCGCCGCAGAGTCCGTAGACCGTCGCGGAGAAGTATGCGGGCCGGAAATCGGAGCGCTTGATCGAGTCGAGGGCGCGGGCGGTCTGCCGGTCGTCGGCCTCGATGATGCGTCCGCAGCGGGAGCAGACGAGGTGCAGGTGGCTGGCGCCCGCCACCTCGAAGCGGGCCTGGTGGGTCTCAAACAGGTGTCGGCGTATCAGGCCGCAGTCCAGCAGGAGGTCCAGTGTGTTGTAGACTGTCGCGCGGCTGACATGGTAGCCCGAGTCCTCCAGGATGCCGTGCAGCTGGTCCACTCCGAAGTGGCCCTTGAGCCCGAGCACCCGCCGGAGTATCTCGAACCGCTCCGGAGTCTTGCGCAGCCCCGCTGCTGACAGATAGCTCGCGAAGACCTGTTCCGCCTCCTCTGTCCGGTGCTGCTTGTCGTCAGTCTTGTTCATTCGTGTGCAAAGTTAATACTTCCCTTTGGCCCTGCAAAACATTCCGCAGGATTTTTTAGCGGCAGGGGCCCGTCTGATGAGTTTTTGCCCTCCAAGGAGCACCGTTTGATACCCGGGGAGGGGCTACTTCATCTTGTCGGCCATCATGAGGCCTCCGATGATGAGTATGCACCCGATGTAGCCCAGGAGATAGATGTGCTCGTCAAAGACGAAATAGGCTACTATCATCGTGACCGGGGCCTGAAGATACAGGTAGTTGTTGGTGGATACGGGCCCTATGATTTTCATGGCCTCGTTCCAGAAGATGTAGGCCATGAGCGAGCACATCAGCACCAGGAAGAGGAGATTGAGCAGATAGTGGGGCGTGGTGAAAAGCTCGCGCAGGTGCAGCGGGGCGTCCTGGAACAGCAGGAAGGGTATGGCGGTGATGACGCCGTAGAAAAACAGCTTGCGCGTGACGAAGAATGTGCTGTAGTTCGGGATGAGGTTCTTGATCGCCACTGCGTAGATGGCCCAGGAGAGGGCGGAGGCCAGGGCCAGGATGTCGCCCAGAGGGTTGATCTCAAAGCCCTCGCCATGGGCGAGGGGGACGCTGAATATCACGCATCCCACGCCGATGAATGCGGCTATGGAGCCTATCACGACCCCTTTGCCTACCTTCATCTTATATATGAGGGCCATCAGGAGGGTGGTGAAGATGGGCGACATGCCTGACAGAAGGGACACATTGCCGGTGGTGGTATGCAGCAGGGCATAGTTTTCGGTGATGAAATATACAGTGCCCGAGCATATTCCGCACAGGAAGAACTGCAGCTCATCGCGCCACGAATGGGAGCGTATCTGCCGGAACGTGAAGGCCAGCAGTATCAGATATGCCAGCGCGAAGCGGTATATGTAGGTTTCGACCGGGGTGAATCCCCCGTCGCCCATAAGGACTTTGGTGCAGATGAATGATGATCCCCAGGCCATTACGGTGAGCAGCGCGGCGAGATGGCCGAGGGGTATCATGTATTTCGAATTCTTGATCGAACTCATGATGTGTCAGGTATATACGGTATAGATTCAGGCGGCATCCGCTGGACACCGCCACAAATTTAATACTTTTCTGTCAAATACGGACTATGCCGCGCCGCTTTTTTTTGCAGCCGGCCCTCGCGGGGGCCTTAATTCTGGTAGACGACTACCGGATGCAGCCCGGCATGGATAAACTTGTAGGCGGAGCCTAACATGCGTGCGATGGCCTCTTTTTCGACGGGGGCTGTGGAGGGCCCCATCGCAGGAGCGGTGTGGAAGATGACTATGCCCAGGCTTACTGAGGATGAATCGCCGAAAGCGCTCTGCTCCGATACATAGACACCCTTCACGCTGCGGCTGCGCATGATGGCCAGAGCCCGCTCCGCCTCTGAGAAGAGGAGGCTGCCGACCTTTACAGAGTCTGCATAGACATCCACGGCGACTACCCCCTCCTGCGAGGCGTCCTTCAAGGCCAGAGGCATGCCGGGGAGCAGCGAATGCAGGCGCTCAGTGCCCTCAGCGGTGTCGGCGCCGCTGCAGAGCGACAGGAGCTCTGAATTGTGGGCTGCATGGCGGCTGAGGAGTATCTCCACCCGGCGGAACATGTCGCGGTAGGCCTCATCGCCGATGAGACGCCGCGTGGCCTCGGCGGCCGAGAGGGCTCGCTTCTCCGGAGCGGGGTGAGGCCTTGTGGCGCGGGCGGTGCGGCGGAAGGCCATAAGGGCCGGTGCGATCACGAGCAGGGCTGTGATGATGAGCAGTGCAATATGGAGTGTCTGGTTCATGGCGTTCAATTTTAGACCCCGTCTCATAATGCAGATATTGCTATGAGGGGGAGTTTGACATTGAAACAAGTTCGGCCTGATTATGTTCGCCATGAGGGAAAAATTCGGCGCGATGAGAGTAAAAATGAAAATAAACCGACATTTTTGCACGTTTTAATTTCATAGTTAGCTTAACTTTCCCTAACTTTGCAAAAAATTCATTCTTGCATTTTCTAATTAAAAAAAATAACCAAACACATATAAAACGGAAATATGGAAATCAGCAACCAGGTCCCTCCGGCGCAGACCGTGGCTCCGGCCGTTCAGGTCCAGACGACACAGATTTCGCTCTCGGAGGTGTTTCAGACCACCTTGCACAATTGGAAATGGATAGTCGTATCTGTAGTTGTATGCGTGGGTCTGGCAGTGCTTTATATCGCCCGCACGCCGAATGTCTACACGCGCTCGGCAGCCATAGAGATAAAGGACGAGAACAACGGCGCGGCCAACAGCGCCATGGCTACATTCGCCGACATGGGCCTCACCACAGGCAACACCAACCTCTATAACGAGATGGCCTACTTCCAGTCGCCCGACCTTATGGAGAAGGTGGTCAAGCGCCTGAAGCTCGATATAAGCTACACGACCCGCAAGGGCCTGAAGAACCAGCCCCTCTACGGAGCCTCGCTCCCGATCAACGTCTCCTTCCCCACGATGGTGGAGAGCAAGACGGCTTCGGTCAAGGTGCTCGTGGCCCCGGGCGGCAAGATCACTCTTGAGGACCTGAGGATGGATGGCGAGGACTATCCTTTTGACATGAAGGCTCCCGTGCCCTTCGGCACCAAGATTTCCACACCCATCGGCGTGGTGGTGGTCGACAAGACTCCTTATTATGACCCGTCGGAGGATTATGATATCCGCGTGAGCCGCAACTCCCTCAAGGGAGCCGTGGCCGCCTGGACAAGCCGCCTCGAGGTGAAGGAGCAGAAGAACGACGGCACCGTCATCGACCTCTCCATCACCGACGCCTCCGCGCAGAAGGCTGAGGATGTGCTCAACGCCCTCATCGAGGCCTATAACGAGCAGTGGATTCTCGACAAGAACCAGATTGCCGTTTCTACCTCCAACTTCATCAACGAGCGTCTCGGAGTCATCGAGAACGAGCTGGGAACGGTAGACCAGGATATCTCCTCGTATAAGTCGGCCCACATGATTCCCGATGTGGCGCAGACCGCCGCAATGTATGTCACCGAAAACCAGGAGACCAGCCAGAAGCTCATCGAGCTTGGCAACCGCCTGCAGATGACCCGATACCTGCGCGAACACCTCATGAAGGATGCCCGCAACGACCACGTGCTGCCGGCTAACACCGGAATCGAGAACTCCAGCATTGAGAAGCTCATAGCCGACTACAACCAGCTCGTGCTCCAGCGCAACTCCCTGGTGGCGAACTCATCGGAGTCGAACCCCCTCGTGACGGACATCGACGCTCGCTTAGGCTCCATGCGCACATCAATCGTGGCCTCTATTGACAACCAGATCAAGGCCCTCTCGACCGACATCGCCAACCTGCGCGGCTCGCAGGGCGCCCTCTCGGCGCGAATCGCCGCCAGCCCGACGCAGGCCAAATACCTGCTCAGCGTGGAGCGCCAGCAGAAAGTAAAGGAGTCTCTTTACCTCTACCTGCTCCAGAAGCGTGAGGAGAACGAGCTCAACCAGGCCTTCACCGCCTATAACACCCGCATCATCACACGCCCCACCGGCCTGCCCCGGCCTACCGGCCCGCAGCGCGGCAAGATACTCGGACTGGCCTTCATCCTCGGCCTCCTGATACCTTTCGGCGTGGAGTATGTCAAGGCTATCAACAACACCAAGGTGCGCGGCCGCAAGGACCTCAAGAATGTCACCGCTCCCTTCCTGGGCGAGCTGCCCGTAGTCAAGGTGAAGCGCGGCGAGAACAAGGACCACATGATGGTGGTGCGTCCGGCCAACCGCAATGTCATCAACGAGGCCTTCCGCGTGGTGCGCACCAACCTCAACTTCATGCTGCAGGGTGACCAAGGTCTGCCCGGCGCGCGCCGCATCATGATCACCTCCTTCAACCCCGGCTCGGGCAAGACATTCATCACCCTCAACCTCGGCATGTCGCTCGCCATACGCGGCGCCAAGGTGCTCGTGATAGACTGTGACCTCCGCCGCGGCTCCGCCGGCGAGTTTGTCGGCGCCCCCAAGGAGGGCCTGGCCCAGTACCTGTCGGGCCATGTGAAGGACATCAACGATGTCATCGTGAAATATACCGAAGACCAGAACCTCTTCGTAATCCCTGCCGGCAAGCTGCCCCCCAACCCGACCGAGCTTATCGAGAACGGTCGCCTGGAGAAGGCTGTCGATGAGCTCAGCAAGGAGTATGACTTCATCTTCTTCGACTGTCCGCCTATGGAGATGATCGGCGATGCCCGCATCATCAACTCCATGGTGGAGCGCACGATAGTCGTAGTGCGCGCGGGCGTGTTCGAGCGCAGCATGATACCCGACCTCGAGAAGCTCTATCAGGAGAAGAAATACCGCAACGTGGCCATCCTGCTCAACGGATGCTCCGGCGTCGGAGCCTACCGTTACGCATACGGCTACGCCTCAGGCAAGAATTACTATCATAAGTAAGCTCAACAAGTAAGATCTGCATGTAGGCACATATTCATGTTGCCACATATTCATGCAGCCACATATGTTTTTAAGTTAAACAATGGTATGCGGATGGCCAGTGATTGGCCGGAAGCAAACATCAGGAGGCGCTGAGACAGCGGCTCCTGATGCTTTTTTATGCGGATGCAGCGTGTAGCGGAGTACAGACGGGAGCGTGACGGATTCCGGTATTACCCGGGGCCGTAGAAGTGCTTCATGACGTTTTGTCACAGAGTTTGGTGAATATTTGCAAAAAAATGATTAACTTTGCAGGCAGAAAATTTACAACATAAGTTTCTATGCGCCCAATCCTCAAGGCCCGTCTCATTCTTGAAGACGGCACTATCTTTGAAGGCAAATCTTTTGGTTACGAAGGTTCGACAGCCGGAGAAACAGTATTCAACACGGCGATGACAGGGTATCCGGAGTCACTGACAGACCCCTCTTACGAAGGCCAGATACTCGTCACGACTTATCCCATTTTAGGCAACTATGGAGTGCCCCCGCGGCGCGAGAAAGATGATGTGAGCGAGTATTACGAGAGCGACCGCATTCATGCGCGCGCCATCATAGCTCAGGACTACAGCTGGAATCATTCCCACTGGCAGGCTGACCGCTCCCTTTCGGAGTGGCTCAAAGAGGAGAAAATCCCCGGCATATATGACATCGACACGCGCGCTCTCACCAAATTGCTGCGCGAGCGCGGCTCTATGCTCGGCAAGGTGATCGTCGAGGGGGCGGAAGACCCCGGATGGTATGACCCGAACAAGGAGAACCTGGTAGCGAAAGTGTCATGCAAGGAGCCCGAGGTGCATGGCGCCGGTGACAAGACGGTAGTGCTCGTAGACTGCGGAGTGAAGCACAATATCATCCGCTGCCTGACGCGCAGAGGCGTGAAGGTGATCCGCGTTCCCTGGGACTACGATTTCAATACGATAGAGTACGACGGACTCTTCATCTCCAACGGCCCGGGCAATCCCGATATGGTAGACAAGACTGTGGAGCATCTTCGCGAGGCCCTCAAGGGTGACCGTCCCATCTGGGGCATCTGCATGGGCAACCAGCTGCTCTCCAAAGCTGCCGGAGCCCGGATATACAAGCTCAAATATGGCCACCGCAGCCATAACCAGCCTGTGCGCCGCGCCGGCACGGACCAATGCTTCGTCACATCGCAAAACCATGGCTTCGCCGTAGACCAGGACTCGCTCCCGACCGAATGGGAGCCGGCATTCGTCAATATGAACGACGGCACCAACGAAGGCATACGCCACAAGACGAAGCCCTTCTTCTCGGCGCAGTTCCATCCCGAGGCAAGCTCCGGCCCCAAAGACACGGAGTTCCTTTTCGATGAGTTTGTATCACTGCTCTGAGTGAGTGTCGTGACTGAGAACTTCCATCCGCTCTGAGCAAATCCATCCAAGCTGGAAACACCATCCAAGTAGAAAAATCCATCCAAGCCAACACCAGACTATGTCGCATCACAACCACACATCGGCTGAGGCCGAACCCCATAAAATCAAAAAAGTGCTCCTTCTCGGGAGCGGCGCCCTGAAAATCGGAGAGGCCGGCGAATTTGACTACTCCGGCTCGCAGGCCATAAAGGCCCTCCGCGAGGAGGGAGTGGAGACAGTGCTGATAAATCCCAATATCGCCACTGTGCAGACCTCCGAAGGTTTTGCAGACAAGATTTACTTTCTCCCGGTGACCCCCTATTTCGTGAGGCGCGTCATAGAGAAGGAGCGTCCCGACGGCGTCCTGCTCTCCTTCGGCGGCCAGACCGCGCTCAACTGCGGTGTGGAGCTCTACCAGGAGGGGGTGTTCGAGGAGTACGGCGTCAAGGTGCTCGGCACTCCGGTGAGGGCCATCATGGATACAGAAGACCGCGAGCTGTTCGTGCGCAAGCTGGATGAGATAGATGTCAAGACCATCAAGAGCGAGGCTGTCGACAGCGTAGAAGGGGCTGTGGCCGCAGCTGAAGAGTTAGGCTATCCCGTCATAGTGCGCGCGGCCTATGCGCTCGGAGGTCTCGGGTCGGGGTTCTGCGACAACCGCGAAGAGCTTGTGGCCCTTACCGAAAAGGCCCTCTCATTCTCCCCTCAGGTGCTGGTGGAGAAGTCGCTGAAGGGGTGGAAAGAGGTAGAGTATGAGGTGGTGCGAGACCGGTTTGACAATTGCATCACGGTCTGCAATATGGAGAACCTCGACCCGCTCGGAATCCATACCGGCGAGAGCATTGTCGTGGCTCCGTCGCAGACGCTCACCAACGAGGACTACCACTATCTGCGCAAACTCGCCATCAAGATTATCCGCCATATCGGAATCGTGGGAGAGTGCAACGTGCAGTATGCCTATGACCCCGAGTCGATGGACTACCGCGTCATCGAGGTCAACGCGCGCCTGAGCCGCTCATCGGCCCTGGCCTCCAAGGCCACCGGTTTCCCGCTGGCTTTCGTGGCTGCCAAACTCGGCCTGGGCTACGGGCTGTTTGACCTCAAGAACTCAGTGACGAAGGAGACAACCGCTTTCTTCGAGCCTGCTCTGGACTATGTCGTGGTGAAGCTCCCCCGCTGGGACCTCGGAAAATTCCACGGCGTGCGCCGCGAAATCGGCTCGTCAATGAAATCGGTCGGCGAGGTGATGGCTATCGGCCGCACCTTCGAGGAGGCCATGCAGAAGGGCCTGCGCATGATAGGGCAGGGGATGCACGGATTCACGGGCAACCGTGAAATCAAAGTGCCAGACATCGACAAGGCTCTGCGCGAGCCCACTGACCGCCGAATCTTCGTCATAGCCGACGCCATGCAGCGCGGCTACAGCGTGGAGCGCATCCACGAGCTGACCAAAATCGACCGGTGGTTCCTCTATAAGCTCGCCAATATAGTCGAGACTGAGCATGAGCTGGAGAAGTATGACACTCTCGAGGAGCTCCCGGACGAATTGCTGCTGACGGCCAAGAAGGAGGGTTTCTCCGACTTCCAGGTGGCCCGCGCGCTGTTCAAGAGCCGCATGGGCAAGGCTGCCGACGCTGCCCTGAAAGTGCGCTGCCACCGTAAGGAACGGGGGATCACGCCCGTTGTCAAGCAGATTGACACAATGGGCGGCGAGTATCCGGCGCAGACTAATTACCTGTATGTGACCTATAACGGCACCACCAACGACATCACCTTCCAGCATGACCGGCGCTCAATCGTAGTGCTCGGCTCAGGAGCCTACCGCATCGGCTCATCGGTGGAGTTCGACTGGTGTTCGGTCAATGCCCTGATGACCGTGAAGAAAGAGGGGTGGCGCTCAGTGATGATCAACTACAATCCGGAGACGGTGTCGACGGACTATGACATGTGCGACCGCCTCTACTTCGATGAGCTCACATTCGAGCGCGTGATGGATATTCTGGAGATGGAGCAGCCTCACGGCACGATAGTCAGCGTGGGTGGCCAGATACCCAATAACCTCGCCATGCGCCTGGATGCAGCAGGTGTCAACATTCTGGGCACGACGGCCCGCAGTATCGACAATGCCGAGGACCGCCACAAGTTCTCGCAGATGCTTGATGACCTCGGCATCGACCAGCCCCGCTGGCGCGAGCTCACCTCAATGGCCGACATACATGAGTTTATCCGCGAAGTCGGCTTCCCGGTGCTCGTGCGCCCGAGCTACGTGCTCTCAGGCGCGGCCATGAACGTATGCAGCAACGACGAGGAGCTGGAGCGTTTCCTGCGCCTCGCAGCCAACGTCTCCAAGGAGTATCCGGTCGTGGTGAGCGAATTCATCCAGGAGGCCAAAGAGATAGAGATGGACGCCGTGGCGCAGGATGGCGAGATCAAGGCCTACGCCATCAGCGAGCACATCGAGTTCGCCGGCGTCCATTCGGGTGACGCCACAATCCAGTTCCCCCCGCAGAAACTGTATGTGGAGACCATGAGGCGAATCAAGAAGGTGTCGGGCCAGATAGCCCGCGCCCTTAAGATTTCCGGGCCTTTCAATATCCAGTTTCTCGCCAAGGATAACGACATAAAGGTAATCGAGTGCAATCTGCGCGCATCCCGCTCCTTCCCCTTCGTGAGCAAGGTGCTCAAGATCAACTTTATCGACCTGGCCACGCGCGTGATGCTCGGTCTGCCGGTCGAGAAGCCGCACAAGAGCTCGTTTGATCTGGACTATGTCGGCATCAAGGCCTCGCAGTTCTCCTTCTCGCGTCTGCAGGGCTCGGATCCGGTGTTAGGCGTTGACATGAGCTCCACGGGCGAGGTCGGCTGCATCGGCATAGACACAGACGAGGCCATCCTGAAGGCTATGATCTCAGTAGGGCAGCGCATACCGAAAAATTCCGTCCTGCTCAGCACCGGAGGCGCCAAGCAGAAGACCGACCTGCTCCACTCGGCGCAGCTCCTTTTCAAACATGGCTACAGAATCTATGCCACCCCCGGCACGCACCGCTTCCTGAGCGATAACGGCATTCCCTCCCTGGCGGCCTATCCCCCCTCCAACGCGGGCCAGTATCCCCAGGCACTGGACCTGCTGCATAACAAGGAGATAGATTTGGTGGTCAATGTGCCCAAGAACCTGACTCCGACAGAGCTTAGCGACGGCTACCGCATCCGCCGCGCCGCAGTGGACTTGAATGTGCCGCTTATCACCAATGTGCGCCTCGCAGACGCCTTCATCAAGGCCTTCACCTCGATGAGCCTCGATGACATCGAGATCAAGGACTGGAGCGAGTACTAAGACTCCTGCGGCATGATCATTTTTGAGACGGAATCTGGGCCGTCATGATGTCCGCGCGGGCGTTCTTAACAATTTTTGACACCGGAGCAACAACTATACTCTGATTGTCATCGTTTTATTGAAGGATGCGCCATGAGAGGCGCATCCTTCAGTGTGCATGTGTGTTTCCCGTCGTGCGGGAGACGCATGATGTGCACACGAGTATTAACCAAAGTTCAACAGTATGAAGAAACTCCTCTATGCCGTCTTGATAATGCTCATGAGCACCGTCGGGGCAGTGAGCCGCCAGAATCTGGCGAGCAACACCCGGAAGGCTCCCACCTTCGATGATGCTGTGGAGATAATCAAGAAATACGAGGGCCTCCATTCGGCCAGGCACTGGCCTCTGGTAGGCTACGGCCACAAGGTGCTTCCGGGCGAGAAGTTCACCCGGGGCAAAGCGCTGACCGAGGCGCAGGCCGACAAGCTCCTGCGCCAGGACCTGGCCAAGCTGTGCGCGCGTTACCGAAGTTTCGGCCCCGACTCGCTGCTGCTCGCCGCCCTGGCTTACAACACCGGTATCGGCACCGTCAGCAAGTCAAGCGTATTCAAGAAACTTCAGGCGGGCGACCGCAATATCAAGTCCAGCTATCTGGCTCATTCCACCTACCGCGGGCGCACCAACGCGCAGCTGAAGCGCAGGCGCACCGAAGAATTTGAGGTCCTTTTCGTTGAAGAGGCCGTTGTTCACGACAAGAAAGCCGCGCTCTCCGGAGGTCTCGAGCCGCTGCGGCTTCTGGCAGACTTTTTCGTCAAGCACTCAAACGCAAAATTACAAACAGCTTATTACTCGGAGAATTATTAGTCTATGTCCACGACAACCTACATAAGAATTAAGCGTATGATGCAGGAATGTGTGGCTCTGTCGGGCCTGCTGCTCCTGGCAGCGGTGACTGGGGCCTGCTCCGGCAAGGCGGATAAGGATGAAGACCGTCCGGCCCCTCCGGCCGAGACTGAGGCCCTGCGCAAGGCTTTCGCCTCGGGCGACGCCATGCAGGTGGCGCATCTGACACGCTATCCTATCGAAAGGCCATATCCCCTGCAGGATATCGCGGACTCGGCGCAGATGGTGGCCTACTTCCCCATAATGGTCGACGACTCCCTTCGCAAGGTCATGGCCAACACCACGGCAAGCGACTGGGAAGAGACGGGATGGAGAGGATGGACCGTTGGCGAGGGCCAGTACCTGTGGGTGGACGAAGGACTCTACTCCATCAATTATATCTCACATGCCGAGAGAGCCCTGCGCGACCGTCTGGCCACGGAGGAGATACAGTCACTTTCGCCCGAGATGCGCAAGGGATGGTCTCCTGCCTTCTGCCTGATCGGCACAGATGACGGCACGCTCTACCGCGTTGACCGCAATGTGCGCGATGACCGGGCGATGGCTGCTGAGGCCCGCAAGGAGAGCGTGGCCGACCTGCCGGACCAGAACCCCGCCGATGAGGAGTTCACTTACCGCCTGGCTGTCTATCCGATGGGGAGAGACCTCTCCGAAACGCCCGAACAGATTTTGGTGGGACACCTGGAATCGGAAGGCTCAGCGATGTCTCGCATATACACATTCCGCGATTCAATCGGCGATGAGGCCGAATATATCGCTGACCGTATGTCGGAGGATGACGTGCCGGTCATCTCCTTCCGCCATAATGGCAAGACAGTTGACCGCCCCGTGCGCAAGGCCTATTGGCGCGATTATACTACTCGTCCGCGCCGCTCCGGCAAGGCCTTGCAGGGAGGAGAGGCCGAGGGGCGCTCACTCAAGCAGGGGGAACCCCTCTCCGCTGAGGAAAATCCGGAACCCTGAGGCGCTCCCCGCCGCTCCCCGCTCCATGCGCGGCAGATATTCGATGCCTGCCACAGCATTCTCCCCGCCCATATCTATTAAGATGAGGCGGGGATTTTCTTTTTCCCCCTCCGTCAGCCAGTAGGTGGATTCCTGCAGGTCAATAGCCTTGTCGGGGGTGTGGTTGCCCTCCGTGACCGATGCGTCGGCGTATAGTATCTTCCAACCCTCGCGGGGTATGCGCACCCCCCGGTCATCTGTGAGATACAGCTCGGCAACGTTGAGCGAGCCCCCTCCGTCATGTGAGCCTGTAAACTCTATGGCGACATACCGGCCCCGTGACGCGTTCTTGGCGCGCACCTTCTGCCATCCGCGGTCTCCCTTGAATCTGCCGGCTATGGCGGGGGTGAGCCCCGCGAGGTCCGGAGCCTTGGCAGCCTCCTCCTGCTGAGGAAGCCGGAGGGCGTCAATGACAGGATAGGGGAGACCGGAGGAGACGGCCTCATCCGGGCCGAGGATGTCAAACACCATTATATCGTTCTCCCCCTCGCGCAGCCAGCATCCGGGCATGTAGAGGGTCTGCTGCGGGCCTATGTGCCATATGCGTCCTATGCCGTGGCCGTTGACATAGACCAGCCCCTTGCCCCAGGCGCTGAAATCGAGGAATGTGTCAGAGGGAGCCGATACATTGAAGGTGCCGCGGTAAGCGCCACGGGGCAGACGTCCCTCCTCGTTGCGGGTCGCCTCCTCAAGGGGAATCCAGGTGAGTGAGTCATAATAGCGGGGGGCGTCCTCGAGGCAATAGACTTCCCATCCTTTCAGCTCGGCGCTTTGGGGCGCGCCGGGTAATTTCACAGTGACCCGGTCCGAGATGCCCTTGAAATCCTTGACGGCCCGGCCGAAATTGATGCGTCCGGTGGCTTCCACGAGAATGTCGAGCTGCGATCCGGCTGGGGTGGCCGGAAGGACGAGCTGCGTCTCGCCGAGCCGGCGGTCGAGAGTGCCGATGAGGCGCCCGTTGATGAATATCTGCGCGAAATCATGCGGCTCGTCTACCGTGAGCAGAGTGCCTTCGGGAAGGTCGCCGGTCGCTGTGCGGTACAGTATTGAGCCGAACCCCTGGCCGAACTCCTCCATCGTGCGCATCTCCTCCGTTTGCTCAGGGGCAGGCAGATTGCTGAAAAGGGGGGCGAACTGCGTGAAATTGAAGCGGTCGATGGATATTGCAGGGATTGTGTCGGGCACAGCGGGAAGCTCACCTTCCGAAAACGGGCGCATGGCCTCGCGGAGCAGATGATACTTCGGTGTCGGCGCGCCGTTTTCGCTTATCGGGGCATCATAATCGTAGGAGGTGACATCGGGTGCGTAGCCCGGTGAATTGGCGCCGGCCCAATGGCCCCAGTTGGTGCCTCCGTGGGTCATGTACAGGCTGAAGGAGATGCTGTCGGCCAGCATGTCGGAGATGCCCTGCACCATCGCGCCGGCGGGACGCGTCTCATGGCCCGCGCCCCATTTGTCAAACCATCCGCTCCAGAACTCCGAGCACATCAGCGGTGAGTCGGGGCGCGCAGCGCGCAGCGGAGCGAATTCAGCCGCAATGTCAGCCCCGGTGCCGAAGTTGAGCGTCCAGGTCAGGTCGTCCAGACCGTTGTCAAGGAAGTTGGATGACCAGTCGCACTGGAACATCTCCGTTTCGGGCCCATACTCCTTGCGGAGCATGTCACGGATAGCTCCGACATACTCCTTGTCTTTGCCGTAGGAGCCGTATTCATTCTCCACCTGAATCATCAGGATGGGACCCCTGTTGTCAACGGTCAGCGGGCTAAGCTGCTCGGCTACCGCTTTCTCGAATTTCTCCACCCGCTCCAGAAACCGGGAATCGCTTTCGCGCAGGCGTATGTCCTTGTCGCGGAGCAGCCACCAGGGGAGGCCTCCCATTTCCCACTCGGCGCACACATACGGGCCGGGCCTGAGAATGACGTACATGCCGTTGTCGCGGCAGAGGCGCACGAACTCCGCGATGTCGTTCTGGCCCGTGAAGTCAAACACGTCCGGTTCGGATTCATGTACATTCCAGAAGACATACATGCACACGGTGTTCATCCCCAAGGCTTTCGCCATCTTGATGCGCTGGTCCCAGTAGGGGCGCGGGATGCGGGGATAATGGAGTTCGGCGGCCTTGATGACGAATGGCTCGCCGTCAAGCATGAAACGGCCTTGGCCCGGTTCGAAACGTCCCGCCTCGGCGGGCGAGCCGGCGAGCGGCGAAAGGGAGATGAGGGTCAGGAGCAGGGAGGCTCCGGCATAGCGTAGCAGCGGCATGAGGTAAGTGTACGTTTTAGTGAGTAGTGAGTAGTGAGGAGTGAGGAGTGATGAATGGATGATCATGAATCATGAAGTGCTGTGGGGTATCCGGCGGCGCAGACGGCCTCTATCACAGCGCGGGGTTCGGCGTTGCCGGTGACTTTGGCCTGACCCGTGGCAAGGTCTACGTCAACCTCCTCCACTCCGGGAAGGGCCAGGATGGTCTTCGTGACGCGCCCGGTGCAGTGTGAGCAGGTCATGTCGGAGACATCGTATATAGTGACCGCCGGGTTAGATTCCTGCACGGGTCTCGGAGCTGCGGTCTCTGCCGCGGGACGGGTAGGTGCGGTTTCTTCCACGGATCGGGGAGCCGGGGTCTCTACTATGGGCGATGTCACATCGGGGCGCGGGAGCCTCTTTTCCGGATCGAGCCTGCGCCGCTTGAGCAGAAGGCTGTTGGTGACTACGCTTACACTGCTGAAGGCCATGGCGGCTCCGGCAATCATGGGATTGAGAAGAAACCCGTTGAAGGGATAGAGCACTCCGGCAGCGATTGGCACGCCGATCACATTATATATAAAGGCCCAGAAGAGGTTCTGCCGGATGGTGCGCACTGTGGCTTTGGAAAGCCGTATGGCCAGGGGTATCTTCATTAGGTCGGAGGAGATGACCGTGACCTGGGCTACATCTATGGCTATGTCGCTCCCTGTGCCCATGGCGATGCTGAGGTCTGCCACCGCCAGGGCTGCGCTGTCATTGATGCCGTCTCCCGCCATTGCCACGCGCTTGCCCTCCGACTGGAGGCGCTTGACGAAATTCGCTTTGTCCTCCGGAAGAACTTCCGCCACTGCATGGCTTATTCCGGCCATGCGGGCAACTGCTTCAGCAGTCTGGCGATTGTCGCCCGTCAGCATATACACGGCGATTCCCATACTCTCCATTTCGGCTATGGCCGCACGCGACGTGGATCTCACGGGGTCTGCGACGCCTGTGAGAGAAATGAGCCCTTCGCGGTCGGCAAACCATATCAGGGAGCAGGCCTTGCGGGTCATCTCCTGAGCAGCGGCATCGGCCTGCGGAGGAATGGATATGCCCATTTCCTCCATCAGGCGGCGGTTGCCGGCGAAATATTCCCGGCCATCGTGGCGTCCGGACACCCCGCGTCCCGCGAGTGCACGAAAATCCTCGATCTCCACATCCGGTGCTTCTGACAGCGCGTCAGCCACAGCCTTGCCCAGGGGATGCTCGGACAGCAGCTCCAAGGATTTCAATATGCCATCCGCATTCCTCACCTCGCGCAGCGTGCGGTGCTCCTCTACGGCCGGAGCGCCGAGAGTGATGGTGCCGGTCTTGTCGAGTACCACAGCATTGATTTTCGGTGCAACTTCGAGAGCCTCTGCATCCTTGATAAGAATACCGAGGTCTGCGCCCCTCCCTATGCCCACCATTATTGCCGTAGGCGTGGCCAGGCCCAGGGCGCACGGACAGGCTATGACCAGCACTGTGACAGCCGCCAGCAGGCCGTGAGTGAATCCTCCGTCGGAATCACACAGCAGCCATATGAAAAAAGTCACTATGGATATGCCAAGGATGACGGGCACGAAGATGGCCGCAATGCGGTCCACGAGCCGCTGCACCGGGGCGCGGCTCCCCTGCGCCTCCTGCACACTGTGGATAATACGGGCCAGCAGGGTGTCAGCGCCGACCTTGTCAGCGATATAAGTGAACGCCCCGTTGCCGTTGATTGTGCCGGCGAACACGCGGTCACCCTCCTTTTTGCCCACCGGCATAGGTTCGCCGCTGAGCATGGATTCATCCACGTATGACGCTCCCGAAGCCACATGCCCGTCTACGGCAATGCGTTCTCCGGGATGGACAGCGAGCCGGTCGCCGCGTCCCACTTCCTCAACGGGCACCTCGGAGCGTGAGCCGTCATCGGCAACCCGTGTCACTGTGTCGGGGCGAAGCCCCATAAGGCGGCGTATCGCAGAGGCTGTGTTGCCCTTGGCTTTGCTTTCGAGCAGCTTGCCCAGGAGGATGAACGCTATGATTACCGCTGAAGCCTCGAAATATACGTGGGGGTGGATTCCGTGGGAAAGCCAATAGGAAGGGAAGGCCATGTTGGCCACGCTGAAGAGCCATGCGATGCCGGTGCTCAAAGCCACGAGAGTGTCCATATTGGCTGAGCCGTGGCGCAACTGTTTCCAGGCGCCCCGGAAGAATCTGAGGCCGGGCCCGAACACCACCGGGGTTGAGAAAATCAGCATTATCCAATTGGCATATGGCCAGTGCATGCCCCACATCCCGTAGACCACCACCGGGATTGTGAGGAGGATTGCCAGCACCGTATTGCGTCGCAAGCGGCGGTAATCGGCCTCGCGGCGCCGGTCGATGGCGGCGGCATCCTCGGCAATAAGCATATCATATCCGGCATCGCGCACGGCCCGGCGCAGAGTCTCGGGCGAGCACTCCGCCGGATCAAACTCCACGCGGGCGGCCGAAGTCGCGAAATTCACTTCGGCATGCCGCACGCCCCGGCATGCGTTGAGAGTCCGGTCGATTCGGGCCGCGCATGAAGCGCAGCTCATTCCGGTAAGAGGGAAATTACGTGTTTCGTTCATGTGCGCAGCAATATCAAGCAATCATATCGTGCAAGCAATCATATCATGCAAGGAGCGATATCGTGCAAGGATAATATAATAATGATAAGAACCGCAGCCGAAAGATTTCGGTTGCGGTTCTTAAAGTTGCCTTGGAAGGACTCGAACCCTCACTAAAGGTGCCAGAAACCTGCGTGCTACCATTACACCACAAGGCAATGTGGTCGGCCAAAACCGGGCGTTTGCTATCGCCATCCAAGCTCTCTTGCTCTGGAGAAGCTGTGCCGCTTCCGTTTTGACGATGCAAAATTACAACGAAAATCCGGAATCTCCAAATTTTTCAGCAACTTTTTTTCAAAAAAAATTGCATCACGCAGGCAAGTGACTAATTGATAGGAGACTAAAAATGTATTCTCTTCGGCCGGAATTTGGCTTGCAACCCCGGCTAACCGCCGCAGCTGCCCACCGGACAACCCAACCCGAGACAGCAGACGCCACCTCAAGACAAGACAGGACAGCTCAAGCTAAGACAGGATGACCCATGATTAATCATGATATAACATGATAACTCATGATTAATCATGATATAACATGATAACTCATGACTAATCGTGACAACTCATGACTAATCGTGACAACTCATGATAACTCATGACAAATAATGTTAGGTCATGCCCCATCATGACAAATCACACCGTCTTATCCGATAAAAATTTGGCAGTCTCACCAAAATTTCGTAATTTTGCAGCGAGTTTGTAATCTCTGCCCGGCAATTGGGTGCCAGAGGCATATTGCAAGCGATAACCAACACATTATCATTCAAAGACAATGGACTTAATCAAGATTGCCGAAGAGGCATTTGCAACCCCCAAGAAAGAGTTCCCTCAGTTCGGTCCCGGCGACACCATCACAGTCGCTTACCGCATCAAGGAGGGCAACAAGGAGCGTATCCAGCAGTATCGCGGTGTAGTGATCCGCATCAACGGCGATGGTGACAAGAAGCGTTTCACTGTCCGCAAGATTTCCGATGGCATCGGTGTGGAGCGTATCTTCCCGATCGAGTCCCCCTTCATCGAGTCTATCACAGTCAACAAGCTGGGTCGCGTGCGCCGCGCAAAGCTCTACTACCTGCGCAAGCTCACCGGCAAGAAGGCCCGCATCAAAGAACGCATCGTCAAGAAGGCGAAATAATTTCGCCTGCCTTGCGAACCCATCTTCCGACGGTCCGGATTCAGCCCTTCGGCTGCCTCCGGGCCGTCACGCATATTCAGGCGCGTTGAAGACTGCCTCCGATGCAACGAAGCCCCCTCAAGGCTATTCCGAAGTGGTTATTCCACGCCGAAGATGCGCGGCTCTATCTCCCCGGCAAGGGCTATTGCACGGTGAAGATGCGCGTTTCTTATAGCCATACCGCCCCGGCAGTTGTTATATATGGTGGGAGGGTGGCCAATTTGGGCACACCCCACATTTTCGGGTACGTATGTTTATGAATAACTGTTCGGCCGAAAAATGGCCCCGGAGGGGCCTCAGAGAGTTAACCCCGGGCGTAAGCCCGGGGCTCATGAAGCCATCGTATGCCACCACCCCGGAGGGGTGGCGCCAACGGTATACGTGGCATCCCGGAGGGGGGACGATTCCTCTAAGTAGCTCAAGCTGAAGCGACACATTATTTATAAGGTAAAAAAGAATACTAAAATCTAATAAAAACTGAGATGTCTAAAAAAGCACTCCTTATTATCCTTGACGGATATGGACTTGGCGACCATGGCAAGGATGACGCCATTTTCAATACTCCCACTCCTTATATAGACTCACTCGTGGCCGAGTATCCTCATTCGCAGCTGCAGGCCAGCGGCGAAGATGTGGGTCTGCCCGCCGGACAGATGGGCAATTCCGAAGTCGGCCACCTCAACATCGGCGGCGGCCGCGTGGTTTACCAGGATCTTGTCAAGATCAACCGTGCGATAGCCGACGGCAGCTTTGCCGCCAACCCTGAAATCAAGTCGGCCTTCTCATACGCCAAGGAGCACAATGTGCCCATCCATTTCATGGGCCTCTGCTCAGCGGGCGGCGTGCACTCCTCGCTCGACCATCTCTACGCTCTCTGCGACACGGCCAAGAGCTACGGTCTTGAACAGGTCTATATCCATGCCTTCATGGATGGCCGCGACACCGACCCCCGCAGCGGTGCCGGGTTCCTGCGCGACATACAGGACCATTGCGCTCAGAGCGCCGGTGCTATCGCGTCTGTCATAGGCCGATACTACGCTATGGACCGCGACCATCGCTGGGACCGCCTCAAGGAGGCTTACAATCTGCTCGTCTACGGCAATGGCCGTGAGACGGACGATGTGGTGAAGGCTGTCGAAGAGTCCTATGCCGAAGGGGTGACTGATGAGTTTATCAAGCCTATCGTCAACGACCGTGTGGACGGCCGCATCGGCGCAGGCCACGTGGTGGTCTTCTTCAATTACCGCAACGACCGCGCCAAAGAGCTGACCACAGTGCTCACTCAGCATGCCGAGGATGGCATGAGCCCCATACCTGACCTTCAGTACTACTGCATGACTCCGTATGACGACTCCTTCAAGGGTGTGCACGTGATATTCAATAAGGCTGACGTTGACAATACTCTCGCCGAGTATCTGTCATCCAAGCAGATGAAGCAGCTCCACATCGCCGAGACGGAGAAATATGCACATGTGACCTTCTTCTTCAACGGCGGGCGCGAGAAGCCTTTCGAGGGAGAGGACCGCATACTCGTGCCCTCCCCTAAAGTCGCTACCTACGACCTGCAGCCTGAAATGTCGGCCCCCGAGGTGACCGGCAAGCTGGTCGAGGCCATAGGCACTGAAAAATATAATTTTATCGTGGTTAACTTCGCCAACGGCGACATGGTTGGCCACACGGGCGTGTATCCGGCTATCCAGAAAGCAGTCGCTACTCTCGATGAGTGTGTGAAGCAGGTGGTCGAAGCCGCTAAAAGCCACGGATACGAAACCATCATCATAGCGGACCATGGCAATGCCGACCATGCCATTAATGATGACGGCACTCCCAACACCGCCCATTCGCTCAACCCCGTGCCCTTCATCTATGTAGGCGACAAGTCAGCCAAGGTGCGCGACGGGCGCCTGGCCGATGTGGCACCCTCCATCCTGCATATCCTTGGGCTTCCCCAGCCGGAGGAGATGACCGGCGAAGACCTGATTTCCAACAAATGAAGTCCTCCAGGATATTTCGCTCGATAAGAGCTCTCAGCCTCGCGGCGGCCATGACTGTCATGGCCGCCGCAGGGGTGCGTGCATCGGCGGAGAAATTAGTGCTGCTGCATACCAATGACACACATTCCCTGATCGAGCCTGATGCCTCGGGCCGCGGGGGAGTAGTGCAGCGAAAGGCTATCATCGACAGTGTGCGCCGGTCAGACCGCAATGTGATGCTCATAGATGCCGGAGACGCCGTGCAGGGCACGCTCTTCTTCAAGTTTTTCAAGGGCGATGTGGAATACCCGGTCATGGACATGCTCGGGTATGACATCCGCATATTGGGCAACCACGAGTTTGACAATGGCCTTGAGGAGATGGCGCGCTACTGGAAACAGGCGCGCTCGCACCGCCTCTCGGCCAACTATGACTTCACGGGCACTGCCGCCGAAGGCATCTTCGACCCCTGGTATATCAAGAAAATCGGAGGAAAGAAGGTCGGGTTCATGGGCATCAACATCGACCCTGAAAGCATAATAGCCCGCGCCAACTACGAGGGCATGCAGTTTCGCGACGTGCTGAAAACGGCCAATGAAACCGCCAGGTTTCTCAAGGAAGACAAACATTGCGATGTGGTCGTGGCTGTCACCCATATCGGATATGTGAAGGAGAATGACAAGGTCACCGATGTTGAGCTGGCGCAGCAGAGCCGCGACATAGACATCATCATCGGGGGCCATAGCCATACCCTCATCAATCCTGCGGATCCGGCCAAGTACCCCTATCTTGTCCCTAACGCCGAGGGGCGCAATGTGCTTGTGGCCCAGACCGGCAAGTCCGGACTTTATCTGGGGCGAATAGAAATCGACCTCGATAAATATGGCAAAGGGAAATCGCCCGATGGTAGCGCCATAAGCTACAGCCTCATCCCGGTGACTGACCGCTTCACGCCCGAACAGACCGACAAGCGGCTGGTGGCATTCGTTGACAAATACCGCTCGCGCGTGGACTCCGTCAATTCCCGGAAAATAGTCTGGAATGCGCAGGACATGAGCAATGCAGTCCGCACCGGCTCCTTCCCCAACTGGGCCGGTGATTTCGGAGCATGGTATGGCCGCCTCGTGGCTGACAGCCTCAGGGCCGCAGGCCGTGATACGGGGCCGCTCGACTTCTCGATTATGAACATCGGAGGCATACGCTCCTCCTGGAGCGAAGGCCCGGTGACAGAGGGGCAGGTGCTTTCGACTTTCCCCTTCTCCAATCATATGGTGCTGATGAAGCTCAAAGGGTCTGACCTGATAGAGACCATGCGCATGGCCGCTAAGAAAGGGGGAGAGGCCATAAGCGATGAGCTGCGTGTGGTGACCGACGGGGATGGCAATCTCGTGCGCGTCCTCATCAACGGCGAGGAGGTGGATCCTGACCGCACATATCTCATGTCTACCATAGATTATCTCGCCTGGGGCAACGATGATATGACCGCCCTGGCCAACGGCGAGTGGGTATGGCGCGAGGAAAACGAGATGTCAGCGCCCATGATGCGCTATCTCACCCGCCTCACGGAGCTCGGGCTCCCTGTGGCTGCCGATCCCACCCCGCGATTTGTAAAACAAGTTGACATAGAAGCTAACTGATAGACAGCGATGACTCACCTTGCGCGGCGAATTCTTCTGATGCTGGCTGTGCCCTTCCTTCTGAGCTCATGCTCGGGAGGCGGGGCACGCGCGTTTCATGTCGCCGATTCGGCGGCTCTTGATTCCATACCTGAGACGGTGTATGATATGTCCTACGAGGCGGGGGCTTGGGCCGACTCAGTGCTGGCGGCCATGAGCGACGAAGAGAAGGTGGGCCAGCTCTTCATGCCGGCTGTGTACGCTTCCGACGACCGAGCCACGCGCGAGGCCGTCACGCGCTGGGTGGAGGAGTCGCACATCGGCTCCATAATGATGTTGCGCGGCGACTTGGAATCCGCCGCCTCCCTGGCGCGCCTCATGGACAGCCTGTCATGCGTCCGCCCCATCGTGGCCATTGATGCCGAGTGGGGTCTGGGCATGCGCCTCCAGGATGCGCCGGTCTTTCCCTCCAACGGGCAGATAGAGGCTTCGGTTAGTCCGGAGACCATGTATGAGTATGGGCTGGAGGTAGGGCGCCAGTGTCGCCTTGCGGGCATAAATATGGTGCTCGGGCCGGTGCTTGACGTGGCCCCGTCGACGGGCAAAGGCGTCATGGGCGACCGGGCCTTCGGCTCAGACCCCGAGCGCGTGGCAGCTCTCGGGACAGCCTATGCCCGCGGCCTTGAGGCGGGCGATGTCATGAGTGTTGCCAAGCATTTCCCCGGCCACGGGTCGCCGTCGGCTGACTCACACCGCACGCTGCCCGTCATAGACAAAAGCCTTGATGAGCTGCGGCGGTGCGACCTGATTCCCTTCGACCGGTATATCGCGAGCGGACTGTCGGGCATAATGGTGGGTCACCTCGCCGTCCCCGCTGTCGACCCGCGCCGCCGTCCGGCAGCCGTGTCACCAGTGGTCATGCAGGACCTGCTGCGCGATGACATGGGCTATGACGGGCTGATACTCACCGACGCCCTCAATATGGAGGGGGCGCGCGGCTATGGCGCCGTGGAGGCGCTTAGAGCCGGAGCGGATATAATAGTGGCTCCTGCGGAGGTCGCGCCCGAAGTGCGCATGGTCTGCGAGGCGCTGCATGACGGGCGCCTGTCGCTCAATGCCGTCAATGACCGCTGCCGCCGCGTGCTCTATTACAAATATCTCATCTCCGTCCCGGCCCCGGGGCGACTGAACGAGATCAACTCCATACATGCCGCCCGTATAGCCGACCGTCTCAAAGGCAAGGAAGAAAATGACGGCAATTGAGGGGAAGAAGTAAACATTTCACCCCCATGCGGCGTTAAAAAATCAAAATAGAAACTTTTAAGATTTACCGCTATGAACGAACATGACAGACATATCAGAGAAAATGAGAGGAGACATGACGCTCCCAATGAAGATATGATAGCTGACAGCCTGAAGGCTGAGGGCAAGAACCGCAAGCGTCACAATACATTCAACATCAACCGCCTGTGGCTTTGGCTGGGTGTGATAGTGCTCATCTTCATCCTGCTCTACTGGCTTTTCGCTATCGGCACGATAGGCGACGGCCTCGACTGGTTCAACGGATAAGGGCCTTCCCTCTCTCCTCTCCCCACGGCCCCGGCCATGAAAAGAGGCCCGCGACTTTAAAGTCGCGGGCCTCTTTTCATGGGTCTCGATGATTATTTGCTTGCGATGTGGTCGGATACCGACAGGGAAGCGCGGCCCTTGGCGCGGCGGCGGGCGAGTACCTTGCGGCCGTCTTTGGTGGCCATTCTCTCACGGAATCCATGCTTGTTGACCCTGCGGCGGTTGGAGGGCTGGAATGTTCTTTTCATCTTACAGGTGATATTTGATTTTTGATTATTCGGGGTTTTCGGACTGCAAAATTAGAAAATTCTTTTGGAATACCCAAAAAATCAGCGAAAAAAGTGCATCACACACCCCATTTGGCCGCCAAGCAGGCCGTTTTAGGTTGGCAGTTTCAAACTATTTTCGTAATTTTGCACCGCTAATCGACACTGACAGCAAATACATATCACAACCAAATAAAAGAATCATAACCATTATGATGAACGCTCAAGACATCAAGAACGGCACCTGCATCCGCATGGACGGCCGTCTCTATTTCGTAATCGAGTTCCTGCACGTGAAGCCCGGCAAGGGCAACACCTTCATGCGCACCAAGCTCAAGGATGTGGTCGACG
Organism: uncultured Sangeribacter sp.; assembly: GCA_964637105.1. Lineage (GTDB taxonomy): Bacteria > Bacteroidota > Bacteroidia > Bacteroidales > Muribaculaceae > Lepagella. The sequence goes on from CAZWVY010000001.1 coordinate 88,539, forward strand.
GCCGTGTGCTGGAGCGCCGCTTCAACATCGGCGAGAAGCTGGAAGACGTGCGTGTGGAGCGCCGCCCCTACCAGTATCTCTATGCCGACGGCAACGATGACATCTTCATGAACAACGAGACTTTCGAGCAGATTCCTATCAATAAGGAGCTCGTCACCGGCGCGGCCTTCATGAAGGAGGGCGACACCGTGGAGGTAGTGAGCGATGCCTCGACCGACACTGTGCTGTATGCTGAGATGCCCCTGAAGACTGTCCTCAAGGTCACCTACACCGAGCCCGGCCTCAAGGGCGACACCGCTACCAACACCCTCAAGCCCGCTACTGTCGAGACCGGCGCCACCGTGCGCGTGCCCCTCTTCATCACCGAGGGCGAGCTCATCGAGGTTGACACCCGCGACGGAAGCTATGTCGGCCGCGTGAAGGCATGAGGCTCTTCTCAATAATAGTACCTGTCTACAACCGCCCTGACGAAGTAGCTGACCTCCTGCAGAGCCTGGCTGCCCAGACCGACTCAGGATTTGAACTCGTGCTCGTCGAGGATGGCTCGACCATACCCTGCCGGGAGCAGGCCGACGCATTCGCGCCGCGCCTCTCCCTGCAGTATTTTTATAAGGACAACGAGGGGCGCAGCATCGCCCGGAATTACGGCATGGAGCGGGCCCGGGGCGACTTCTTCGTGTTTGTCGACTCAGACTGCATACTGCCTCCGGATTATATCGCCTCGCTCCGCCGCTCTCTTGAGGAGGCGGAGTCGCAGGGTAGTCCTGTCGACTGCTTCGGGGGCCCCGATGATGCTCATGAATCCTTCACACCTACTCAAAAGGCCATAAACTTCGCCATGACCTCCTTCCTCACTACCGGGGGCATACGCGGCGGCAAGGTGAGCATGGAGAAATTCGTGCCGCGCACGTTCAATATGGGTTTCTCGCGTGAGGTCTACGAGAAGGTCGGGGGATTCCGGGAGATGTTCAGCGAAGACATCGACATGAGCACCCGCATACGCTTGGCCGGTTTCTCCCCCCGGCTGCTGCGCGATGTGCGGGTATATCACAAGCGGCGCGGTGACCTCAGAAAATTCTGGCGCCAGGTGCATGTCTTCGGCATGTCGCGCATCACTCTGCAGCTTCTCTATCCCGGGTCGATGAAGGCGGTCCACTGGGCTCCGGCCATATTTGTCGTAGGGTCGACTGCCCTGCTTGTCGGAGGCATCTGGTGGCACTGGCTCTGGATACCGCTGGCGCTTTACCTGCTCCTGCTTCTCGCCGGAGGCACGATGCAGACGGGCAGCTTCGCCACGGGCCTGCGCGCAGTGGCTGCCTCGATTGTGCAGCTCTGGGGCTACGGCACGGGGTTCATCCGGGCCTATGTATGGAAAATCCTTCTCAGGCACGGCCGCGATGAGGCCCAGGAAATCGAGATGAGACGTGGAAAATGAATTTGACACCATAGATTACGGCGTTGCCAAAGTCAAGGACTGGAATCCGGAGATGCGCCCGCGCGAGAAGGCGCTGAAATATGGAATGTCGGCATTGACCAAAGCCGAGCTGCTCGCCATTATACTCCGCTCCGGGCGCCAAGGGTATCCCGTGACAAGGATGTGCGCCGATATCCTCGCCGCTAATGACGATTCCCTGATGCGCCTCGCCCAGAGGCAGACGGCGGAGCTGCTGACTTTCCGCGGGGTGGGGGAGGCTATGGCCCTGCAGATACATGCCATTATCGAGCTGGCGAAACGCATGAATATCGAAAGCATCGGCACAAAGCCTTCAATCCGCTGCGCCGATGACATCTACCAGTTCATGCGCCATACTCTCGGAGGCCTTGACCATGAGGAGATACATGCCCTCTTCCTTAACCGCCGCAATCAGGTGATAGAAACGCGCATGATCACCTCGGGCAGTGCCACAGCTTCGCTGTTCGACACCAAGCAGATGCTCCGCCAGGCTATTTTCGCCGGTGCCCAAGGCCTGATCATGTGCCATAACCACCCTTCAGGCAATCTTGTCCCCTCTCCGGCAGACGACAAAATCACCCGCAGCCTATTCCGGGGCTGCAGCGCGATTGACCTCCGCATGCTCGACCATGTCATCATCACCGCAGGAGGCTTCTATTCCTACGCAGACAACGATCGACTCCATGACTGAGGAGCGGCCGGTCATGACTTTAACTTGCAAAAGGCTTAATCACATACTTTATCACATTACCTTAATTAAATGAATAAATTCTTGCATACACTTCTGCTCGCGGCTTTAGCCTCGGGCGCCGCGCAGGCTCATGAGATTTATCTGCGCGGCACGCAGAACGGCTGGGACCTCTCCACACCGTTCACTCAGCACGGCGAAACCTACACCGTGCAGCTGCCCTCGCTTGACGGTGATTTCAAAATCGCCACTGCCGACTGGGGCACCGTGGATCTGGGAGCCCCGGGATATGATGAGGAGCTTCGCAAAGTGAATGGCTCGGGAGACTATCACACTATGGTGGCTGGCCCGAATTTCATTGCGCAGAGCCTCACCGGAGTCACAATAACCCTTGTGGTGCCTGATGACCTGTCGCAGGCTGAGGTGTGGCCTCCGGTCATCACCATAGAATGTGACCAGGAGCCCGTTGATCCTGATTACCGCGACTATGGAGAGCGCTCTGACCTGCGCCCCACCGGCACCCTCCCTACATTATATATAGAGACAGCCGACATCATGCGCTGGCGCAACCTTGCTGACAAGGACTACCGTGACGGCACATATTGGCTTGAGCCCAACGGCCATGATGTGGCAGCTCTCGGCTCGGCCGAGGAGCCCCTCCCCCTCGAAATCAAAGCCCGCGGCAACTATACCCGCACGGCTTACTCCAAGAAGCCTTTCAAGCTCAAGCTCGGCAAGAAGCAGAGCCTCTGCGGACTGAGCAAGAGCAAGCACTTCGCCCTCCTCGCACATGCTGATGACGACAAGGGATTCATGCGAAACTTCGTAGGATTCAACCTCGGCAAACGCATCGGACTCCCCTGGACGCCGGGCGAGTATCCTGTGGAGCTCGTGATAAACGGTGACTACCGCGGCATATATTTCCTCACAGAGAGCATCCGTGTGGAGGACGGGCGCATCGAAATAGAAGAGCTGGAAGATGGCGAGACCAATCCCATCCTCTGCTCCGGCGGCTATCTCGTGGAGCTGGATAATTATCCGGGCGAAAACCAGATACAGATGCCCGAGGCAGGCGGCTGGGCTACCCTCATGATCACCCAGGACACTCCGGAAGTGTATTCTCCCGTCATGACGCAGTTCGTCACAGAGCAGTTCAGCACGATGAACTCCCTTGTGGAGAACTGCAGCGATGACCTGTGGCGCTATCTCGACCTGGATGCTGCAGCCCGTTACTATATTGTGGAGGAGACTATCGACCACTGGGAGTCATATCATGGCAGCACATATCTTTACCGCGACCGCGGCGAGGGAAAGAAATGGATATTCTCGCCCCTGTGGGACTGCGGAAACGCCTTCGGAACGCTCGATTGCGAGAGCTATTTCACCCATCGTGCCATGTTTGGCAACACCTGGATCGGCTTTATGCGGCGCAACTCCAAATTCATGGACAAGGTCAAGGAGACCTGGCGCTGGTTTGCGGCAGAATGTATGCCCGGCATAAATGATGACATAGATGCCCGTGCAGCAATGATCCGCGAGGCGGCCATGCGTGATGCTCAGCGTTGGGACAACGCACCGAAGCCTGATCCGAGCGCCGAACAATCCTCTCCCCAGAGAGTGAGGACAAACGCAGACCTTTCGGACGATGTCCGCTATGTCAAGGAGGTGCTGGCCCGAAAAACGGGGTGGCTGGCCAACGAATGGCGCAGCAACGGATCTTCGGCTGAGCCCTCGCGCGACCTCACTCCGGCTGCCCCGCTGCCGGAATACGTGCTGATGGGCAATAGCGTCAACATTCCGGTAATGGCCGCGGAGTCCGAGGCTGTGGCCTTTCATGATATGTTAGGGCGTCGCCTGACGAATCCTGCTCCTGGCACCATCTGCATCGTCACTCTCAGCGACGGCACCACCCGCAAGGTAATAATCCGTTGAGAGCCGATGCACCATCTGCAGCTCCCGCAGCAGATTAATATAACCACCACACCAAAATCTAAAGAAGCATCCGTCCTCCCGACGGATGCTTTTTTATTGTAGATAACGCGACGCGATTTATCGCGTCAACCGGTAGGGGCGCGATATATCGCGCCCACCAAAGGAGTGGCGACAAATCCCCGTGCACATCCATCCCGGGCGCGATATATCGCGCCCCTACCTGCATCTCACAGACCGCTCTCTCCAAATGTTAACGAAATTAACAATTGAATACAAATTTTAACACTCGCATATCATATTATTGCTCAGC
>CAZWVY010000002.1:0-47009 GCA_964637105.1 uncultured Sangeribacter sp.
TTCCGATATTATACAATGTGCTTAAAGTTGCTCTAACTAAGTTTTCGCTTAATTGACTTTGCGCTCTTAAGTCTTCATTCGTTCTAAAAAACCATCCTTCATCATCAGCATAATAACTATCCAACTGAATCAATGTGAAGAGCATACTTCTACAATTAATATCTAAACAAGCCATCAAGTTAGTAGGGATGGCTGTAAATTGATATTCAACATTTACTTTTTCCATGTTTTTCATTTTCATCATTATTCTTATTTTTTCTGCAATCAGTAATTACATTGACAGATATACTGCTGGAGGATAAAAATGACAAGTAAATTATGTTAAAATTTCTGGATCAAAATTTTTTGGAAATCGTACAACAAACGGATGTAACACCCCCTCACTCCCTATGGGCAGGAGGTAATAATGGGTTACGGAGGCAGCTTTACATATCCCTTACCTCTACCTACCAATAACTTAGAAATATAAACCACTCCCGAAGAGATACTGAAACAATTTCTCTAATATCAATGATAATGTAAGATTGATTCGCATTTATTAGCGTAAAACGTAAATTGGAGTGAATAGTTACGAAATATGCGAATCAACTTGTCACTCTCAAATAAATAAGTTGCTGATTTATAATGAGACTATAATCTTCAAAACCACTTCAACGAAGAGGAATATTGATAAGAATTCTCTTTACCACGTACTGATTATCAATGGCTAAACAAAATTTGAGTTTGTTTGGCCATTGCTTTTTATAGCCTTAAATAGCCCGATTTGTTTGGCTAAATTACATCAAAAGTTCCAAAAAATATTAGTTTGTGTGGCTAAAATTTTGTACCTTTGCATACCTTTGTGAGTACCGCAAAAATATCAAGTTTTATCCTCCTTTTTCTCATCTGTTGACTTTCTTTTCTCATCTGAGAGCGCGTCTATCGCCTCTTCCCGACATGATTTCCATCGCCTCTTGAAACGCCCTAGGGCATTCTCCTTGCCGAACTCCTTGATATACGTCTCCCATATCTTCGCCCCGCCCATACCCGGAGCTTGTCCGCGTATCTCTGTTGCGTATTGCGGGGCAAACTCCTCAGGAGCCAGCCTTCTCATCGTTGCGTTCTCATCATGCTTATAATAAGCCTGTTTTGACGCAGCAAGCAGTGCGCAGGTCTCCTTGACATCGTAATCTGTCATGGGTTTCTGCCTGCGCAGCCTCCCGACTGCTTGATGCAGGCTTTTTTTCTGATAGGAATATAGAACATTTCTTCGACCACATCAACCATGGTCGAGTAAACATCAGCACGCATTTTCTTTGGAAGCAGCTCCTTGCGGAGACGTGCAATTTTTGACTGAAGGGCGGCATGGTGTGCAGGGATTGGATCGGTTTTCTTCTCTTGCCTCCTTGGTGAGTCTCTGAAATCTTAGCATCTTTGACTCTTTTATGAGTCAACTTTTTTCAAGGTAAGACAGATTCAGTTCTGGCGGCAGCCCTTGCCTACATCGCCCCCGGCGCAGTCAACAAATCCACCTTCTATAAGAAGCTTCGCCGGGGCGGCCGCAACATCTTCCGCGACTACACCTCCCATTGTCATTACAAAGGCAAATTCCACAATGGTTTGTACAATAGAGGCAGCGGTGAGTATGCAGCCTTATTCCTTCCGTAAACATTGACGATTTTGGAGAGAAAAATAATGAATTTCGTTATTTTTATCTCTAAATATTTTGTTATTAAAAATTATCCACTTAAATTTTCATTATAAATCACAATAAAGATTTAATATGATAGAACGACTAATTAAAGAGCGCCTGCAAACGATAGGACTCACTCAAGCAAAGCTTGCTGAGTTGTCCGGATGCACTCCTACACAGATGGGGCTATTTTTAAAATCGGAAGCATCCTTGAATCGTGAAACTTTGGATCGATGTTTGAAAGTTTTAGGTGTTGATTTAAACATTAATCTAAAACGATTGGATGTGGCTCGAAAGGCTGCTGAAAAACTTTTAGACCTTCCGATTGACGAAATAAAAAACATGGGCAAGCATACGATGGTGAAAGTTACCGGTATTTCAGAAATCGAATGTTTGCCAGATCCCAATGAAGTGGAATTTGAAAAAATGGTTTCGTCTGGAATATTTGATTATGAGGGAACTTTCCCATTTTTCAAGGCGTTAGTTCTTCATTTCCGCAATCTTTGTAACGTTAATTCCACTCCCAAGACAGTTCAAAATTCTTTTGAAACTATAACTAAACAAATTCCTCCTGTTGCTACTGGGCTTGCATCCGCAGGAATTGCCATGGCGGCAGGGCTTATGCCTTCTTTAATTGGAGTGGCAATTGGTGCTCTGATGACAAGTTCGGTTTATGCAAAAGCCGCTACTAACTCATGGGCGCCATTGCTGACTATAACTAAAGGTCTATTAAGAAAGTGACAATATTGATTCGATATGTTTTATAACAGGCTCAGAGTGAGACAGCAAATGTAATTGCAAGGTTGCGAAACTCAGTTATTTTTGCTAATTTTGCACCGGCAGTAAACTAATCATCATCATTTAGATATTTTATGGACGCTGAAACTAAAATATTTAAGGAGGATCTTGAAATCGCGAAGGCAATTTTGAATCGGGATGTCAAGGTTACGATGCAGTATATGTATACTGACTGCTACCCTATGTTTAAGGCTTTTTACAATCGTTATTACACCGATTGCCAAAATTGCCGTGAGTTCATTGACTCTATATACGTCCTTATTATGACACCTGGCGTAAAGAGCAAAAAAAGCCCTCTTTCAAACTTCCGTGGAGAAAGTTCTCTAAAGACATGGTTAAGAAATGCTACGTTGACTTATTGCTATCATTGTTTCAAGAAGAAAATCAATACAATTGAATTGCCGAGTGGCGCTTCTGAAACAGAAGGAATTGATCTCGATAAATTTGTAGGGACAGCATCTATCGATATGTCTGAGCTCAACCGTATGGATGAAGAGGCTATTATGAAATTAATCTTAAGACGGATGCCCAATAAACGTTATAGTCAATTGCTCAGTTTATATATGTTGGACAAAATGCCTCATGCTGACATTGCTGCGAAGATGGGGATGTCTATGCCAAACTATTATAACAAACGCAAGTCGGCTAAAGACCAGTACGAACAGATTAAAAAGGAGCTGAACTATGAGTGAAAAGCCTAATCGTTCATTAAGTCTTGAGAGACTTTCTGCGTATATGGATGGAAATCTTTCAAATGCAGAGATGGAAGAGATATCTTCAATTATTGTAAATGACAATGTCCTTAAAGATATGTTAGAAACCAGCATTGAAATGGAAGATGCTGAGGGTTTCTATGCTGACGCTGTTTTCGATGAAGAATCATCCACGGAGGAATTCAACAGCTTCTCTTTGCCTGTACTAGATGAGTATGCAGAAGTCCATCAAGAAATTTTTGCATTAAGTGATATTTTAAGCGGAGAAGACGTATCTATTGACATAGACACGGATTCTATTGCTCAAGCATATTCCAATCTGAACATTTCAAATGAGACGATTGATGGATTGCATAGTGATTCGTCAAATTATAGTAATGTAGCAAAAATGGGGTCAAGTATGAAAGAGCATGTAAATATTGGGTATGAACCCAACAAGTCTGAATCTATCTTTGATAATTTCATTTAACAAGGGAATCAACCTTCTTGCGCAGTCCGCAGTCAAGAAATAATACTTCGCGACTATGGTATTTCTATACCTCAGGAAGAACTGATTAGATTTGCCACTGAAAACGGGTGGTATAGCCCGGATTCCGAAAATGGAGGAACTCCTAGAGATGCAACTGGCAACATTCTTGACGCAATGGGAGTACAGACTCAACGTATTGATAATGCGAATATTTTCGATATTATTTCTGAATTACGAGCAGGACATCGTGTTATAGTGAGTGTTGACGCTAACGAGCTGTGGGTAAAGAATGAACCTTCCCTTTGCAAGCGTTTGTGTGGAGAGCTAGCAAATCGCATTGAGGATAAAATAGATGACCTAATGGGGGTTCAAGGTGCAAATCATGCTTTGATTGTTGCCGGCGTAAATGTGAATCCCTCAGATCCGTCAGATATGAAGGTTGTGCTTATCGACTCTGGCTCAGGGGATGTGTGCATAGAATATAAGTTCAAAGACTTTAAAAAGGCGTGGGATGACAGTAATCACCACATGGTAGTTACGACCCAGCCCGCACCGTACCAATACAATTACCATACCCGTCAGATGGAGCCTTCCAACTTCCAATCTGATTTTATGCCTTCTATAGTAAATCTCCCTGCAGGTTTTCATAATCAGTTTGAACTTCCGGAAACATATTTTGAAGAATATGGGGATATGACTCCCGAGTATAGTGAAAATCATGTGATACCATTCTGGGAGAACTGGGATCATGTCGCTCTTACCGAGGACGAACACATGGCTGCAGCGTGCGCCAACTATTCTCAAGAAGATGATTCTTATGTTTCCGAAGAATCACAAGAAGATGACATCATAGCGTATGAAAATCAAGAGGATTCTGTAGGCGTGTCCTTAGAGGAGGATTCTACAACTCATTATTCCAATGATGAGGATGATATGTTTGATTCGAATTCTGATCAATTGGAGAATGACAATCCTGCGGACTTTGATGATGAATCTGATTTCTAAAAAATCAATAATTGGATACAGAGAATGGAACAATATACTGACAATAATCTCGAATCTCATAGCAGCTCTTGTAGCCCCTTTTGGATTGCAAGCACTGCTCTATCTGCATTCAATGGTAGGAAAGCACGGAAGAATCAAATATCCACAGCTAAAGACGAGCTGGAGTTTCAAAGAGAGATTGCTCTTTTGAAAGAGCAGCATGAAGATGTCAAAGAAATTCTCGAAACTGAATTCAAACGTCATCTGAAGGCACAGCAATTAGAAAACGACAACATTCAATCCGAATTGAAGTGCAAATTTGATTTGGAAAAAGACGAGTTGAAGATGTTCGTTAAAGGCTGGCCTCTTAAACTCTCTTTACAGAAGGTTCAAGAAAAAAGGAATACTCAAAGTGTGCTGCCCTCATCACTTATAGTAATTATAGCAAAGCATACGGGCGGTTCAAAAAATGATATACTGAATCAGATTTACGATGGAGCCTCTTGCATTGTAGATAATGTGCAAAGTGCCTTGATGGAGTTGGGGATTACCGATAGTGATGTCCTCCGATTCAAGCAAGACGATAAAATCTTGGGCGGAGCCGCTCTTGCGAATATCTACTCTATGCTGAGTGCTTTCCCTACAGTAGTAATTCTGCCTAGAGTAAACAAACTGAATAAACGGTTTATCATATCGGTTGGCTGCTGGTTCGCAAATTCGAGGATACCATCTCAACATAAGGTTTTCTCATTAGAATATGATGACCTAAAGATGTCCATGTCAGCAGACTATAAAACCAGCAAACAGCACGAGATTGAATGTTGCTACACAGCTATTTCTGGCGTCATGAACGATGTATACGCGCTTTTGTCAAGGGGAGAAACCCCTAGATTTCCGAAGTATGCTGAAGAAAGAGGATTGACCCAGAAGTATCGCATGATAAGAGACTTTATGCATAGTGAGTATTTTTCAGTCATTGATGGCAATCAGACAAAAGTTGTTTTGAATGGCTACGAATGTGACGCTATGGATTTATTGTATAGCACCGAAGAGAAAGACACCATAGTGCGCACTATTCAAAGCATTCTCAATTCCTTAAATTAAGTCATATGGATCCTGTTACGCTATTATTTGTAGGCCTCCAGATTGGAGTTTCATTATACAATCAGTCTCGAAACAGTGAACTGACTGCTCGCATAAAGGAAGAGCAGCGTAAAGCGAAGCTAGATGAAATAAAGAACAATCAGCGTCGTGACATGGAACGTTTCCAACGTCTTTGCCATTTACAGGAAGAGATGGAGGTGGTTACTCATGTCCATAGGATTGAGAAGATCCAGCAGGATTTCTTAAATACTTTTGGGAAAATGGCTCACAAAGAGAATCTTGATAGTCATTATCATCTAAATGTAAGTCCATATGTTATACAAAGGTCAATAATTCCTTTGACAGTTAGTGATCTAAAGAATACTCGCCAAGAATTGTTTTGCATTCTTACGGCCAGTAATGATGAGACATTCAATAAAAATGTCTTACCATATTTGGACGAAGCAATTTGTGACGTGATTTCAAAGTATTGGAACGAGTCAAGCAATCACACTCTTTGCTATTACCAAAATTTGTGGGATTCCGAGTCTAATACGTTTAGCAATGAAGATATTGAAAACATCAAATCATTGATTAACACCCCCACCGTTTCAGTTTCTCCGTGGTTTTACAAAAAGGGGAGCAAGCTACATCTCATTTTAAAAATTAGTGCATGGGGTTTTGGAATTGAGGACTCATTATCTTGCGAAATTGATACCGGAGTTCGTTTTGAAAACTTGCCAAAAAAGTTTTCAATTCAAGAAATATCCGAACTTGTTGAGCGGATACTTCCCTACGCAGTTTGCTCAGTTGGTCAGATAGCAGACGTGTACTACTGGGTGACCAGTTATCTTCCCCCTCTATTGCCCTATTTAATTGGGAATGGACATATCAAGGTTTCTAAGGAACTGACCGATGAATATGCTCAGGCGTATTCGCAATTCTATAAGCACCTCGTAATAGGAAACTCAAATGAGGACGAGAGTAGAGATAGTACTTTAGCGGAAGTTACAGAAATCAATCAGTATACTTTCCCGGAACGTAGTTTGTCTTGCTTGAGAAGCATTATTGCGTTGACTTCTAAGTCCGCTCTTACATCTGAAATGATCACAGGCTCCTTACTATCATTTTATCATGCTAAAACGGATGGGTCCGTAGCGACTGTTAATGAATTGGATGCTTCTTTACTGCAAAGTCAGGATATTGGTTATGTATTGAAACTAATAGAATATGCCAAATCAACAGATAACGAGTTGCTCGCAAAAAATTTAACAGAGATTGTCAAAAGATATGTTTCATCATGGAGATATGCGTTATCTTGATTGTAAAATTATTATAATTTGAGGTCATGAAAGAATCAGTTCGTAAAATACAAGAAGCATACGAGAAATTCGATATTCTAAAGAACACATATCCAATTGTTGGATTGCGTGGTTCTTTAGAGGCTGCTGCTGCTCTTCGACACAATGTCACTAATGATAAAGAAATAATTGAGGCTTGTAATACATTTCCTGAGGAATCTCAAAATAGAAAAAAGTTTCTAGATGAGATTACTCTGTGGATAGATGATGTGATTTGTAAGAGCAGTGAAATGCCTGAAGAAATTAACTTATCTGAATCTCATGTGAAAAGTTTCACCGATGCAAAAAAAGCAATGGTAGAAATGATAGAAAGAGAGCAGGCTAAGCAATTATTCGATGAAGCAGAATCTCCAAAACTCCTTGAAAATGTTGCTGAGTGCAGAAAACATGCCAACACAATTTGTCGGGTTGCAGAAAATTGTAAAAATGGCCAATTTCTGGCTCTGATTCTCGGAGATTTTCAGTCAGGAAAATCCACTACAATTGACGCGCTGTGCGATGGCAGACATATTAGTGCTATCGGTGATGGCACAGCTACCTCTGCTGTATTGGTAATGGTGTCATATGACAAAGAAGAAAGTATAAAAATCTATTGGAGAACAAAAGAGCAGTTCGTTCCAATTTTTGACAGAATAAAGCGCGTCATGCCCGAATATGATTGGGTATCGTTTGACCTTGATAAAAAGGACGAACGTATTAAACTGGTCAATGCAATAGACAATGTTAGACAATCTATACGGGAGAAGAACCTGAATCAAGATGATATTAGATTCTTGATGCTTAGTGATATAATACTAAGATTCTATTGTACAGAGAATCTTAATGAAAAGAAATCGTCGCTCCAATCTCTTTCAAATGTTTCTGATATTACTCGGTTCCCTAAGAATGGAGAAACCAAGTGGATAAAGGATGGAGCGAAATGTTTCTCTCTTGACGAATCAATATTCATATTCATTGATTCGGTATCATGCACTACGCCATCTGAGACATTGAGAAAACTCAATTGCACAGTTATTGACAGTCCGGGACTCTTCAATAGTGCCTATGACTCAATGGTTACGGAGAGTGCAATGGTTGCAGCACACGCTATCATTTATGTGTTGCCGTACCATAAAGGTATTGGTCAAGATGTGTGTGGCTCTCTGTATGCCATAAAGGATCGGCACAAAGATGTCCACAAAAAATTATTCATTGTAAATAATGTCGATTCGCTTAAAGATAATACGTTTGTTGAATCTAACCGAGCTTTCATAAAAGAACAGTTTGGTCCCGAGAAAGAAGTGCATGTATATGATGCTAAAGTATCGTATCTCACCCAGTTAAAGAGTAGATATGATATGGGGTTAGCCACAAGTGCAGATTATGCACATTTAATGCATGCCAGGCTAAAAACCCCTATAGGCATACCAAGAGAACTTCATTTCAAAACTTTTGGTGAAGCGTTGGCTTTTTATATGAGCCCTTATGAAAAGTATTATGGTCCTTTCAATGACCATTCTATTGAAACCTACCTTAAAGGATCCGGGTTCGTCAATATGGTGGATGCCTTGAAATCGTTTATTGAGACAAATGAGGCACATGCTATCATATTGTCGAATGGACTAATTCCTATGCGGGACGAATTAATGTCCATATATAGAGAACTTGGGAAACGCTATATAGAACCTTACGCGAAATCTCATGAAGAGATGGTTTCAATCTGGAAGACTAGAATTGCCAATGCAAAAGTTTTTCAGCAAATAACTGATAATGTCACTCGTTCCCAACTGTTTGGTTCTCAAAATAGTGAGTCTCTTTGCTGTCGCATTTCCCAAGAGGAATATAACAGAATATTTTCCTCAGACTTCTATGAAGAAATGGCGCGTGAAATTGCCTATGTATTGTATGACAATAAGGGACAACTTCTTGTAACGAAGACACTATTTAAAAAGGATAAAGATCTTTTTAAAAAGAGATTTGGAGATATCGTCTATCCGTTAATAAGCGACAGACTCACATCGATGATTACACATCGAATAAAGTATGCGCTTGAAATGATTGAAACTGGACAAGATAGTATTATAGAGAATATGTTTGTCCCCGTGACAAGAAATATAAGGATGGAGCTTGAAAAAGAATGGAATCATCTATATAAGAGTGACTCCGGTTTCAAAATGAATGATTACATGACAGTTCCTGATAATTTGAAAAATTGTGTTGTAAAGAAGGATTCAACAGCACCTGGGACTGATATAATGTCTAGTGGAACTATTGGATTAACTTTGCTGGGAGGACTAATACTTCGGATTTCCGCAGTCGTTGCTGGAATAGCTGCTATGATTGCCGGATATATTGGAGCTATTTTATGTGATCCTACCGGCATGTCACAAACGACTGCAATTATATTGTTTGCACTCTTGGGAATAGGTGGAATGTTTATAAACTCATTTGCTCCTGATTGGTTAAGGGACAAGTTTGCCAATGCACTTCAAGATATGGTATTACCTAAATTGAAAGAACAAGGGCCGACCGGTTTTAAAGATATTGTATCTTCCCAGATAAGTTTAATACTCAAAAGGTATGCGGATGGTCGAACCGTGGATATTCAAAAGATGGAGAACGAGCGAGACGTGGCACTCGCTCCAGATCCTAATCAAGAAGAACTCTGTTTTAGAGCCACTGAACTAAGGAATATGTTGGCGATACAAGTGTCTGAGTATGATGCATATAAACTTTTGCATACACAATAATAGAACTTAAAAAAATCATGCCGAAGAATAAGTGTTTGAATAATTTGTGTGAAATTGTCTAATGAAAAGACCTTTTAGATTCGGTTTAATAGGAGAGTATCAATCAGGTAAATCCTTATTAACCAACTGTTTGTTGCAACGTTCGATAGCGACTGTTGGTAAAGGGACTGCGACTACCCATACTGTGGTTAATTACCAATATGGGGAAGTATAGTATGTTAAACTGTTGACAAACGAGTATAACAGTAAGATTCTTTCAATTGATGAATTTCGCGGCCATGACACTTCCACAGATATTCTTGTTGCTGATGTATACGTTAAAAATGATTTTCTTAGGGATTTTATTTTAACGGATATACCCGGTTTCGGAGCAAATAATACAGATAACGAGTTGGCCTCAGAAGTATTGTCTAAAATCGATTTCGCAATTCTAATTGCTTCAAGTGACAAAGCCTTTGGCGCAGGTACTGATTCATTTAAAAGTCTTCGTATTCTCAAAGATTATCGAGTACCCTACTACTTTGTGCTTAATTGTACTCAATCAGAGCGGTGGAGGTGTGATGATGAAGAAAATCTCAATATCGCAATTGAAAATAGTAATCTATTATCATTTTATCCACCCTCTAAATTTCCTCTTAAGGAAAATGGTTTGAACATTGTGAACTTAATGTGGTATTGGTATTCAATTTGTGAAAGTGAAGATGAACTCATCAACCGAAGGGCCAACAAAATGGCATTACTGGACTATGGAATAGAACCTTCAATGAAGGAACAGTTGCGAGAAGTAAGCGGATTTGATTTAATTCAAAAGATTTTCAGTATGGAAAATAGAGGATTCCTTGAGATAAAAAAAGCATACGGGAAGAGATAAATGCCCTTAGAAAGGAGTTGTGTCCTGTGGGTACGATACAAGCGTTTGCCACCAATAGCATTCCCATTGGATGGGTGGTTTGTGATGGTAGAGCATTGGGTATTAAAGAATATCCAGAATTATATTGGGCGATTGGCTCTATTTTTGGGATGAAGGATGATGATAATTTTATTATTCCGGATTTGCGAGGGCGTTTCATCAGAGGATGGGATAATGAAGGCAGAGAAGATAAAAATAGAGAATTCGGTTCTATGCAGGAAGATTGCATTCAGCAGCATTCTCATATAACATCTTGTTCCGAAGCTGGTTATCATAAACATCGCATTGCGACGAACCATTGGACTCGTAGCTACGCCAATACTTTCTTCACAGACTTGACATATCGAGAGCCTTGTGATTATAGCAGCACAAGTAAGGATTATGATAGTGGAGGTTCAGGCGGTCACACACATTCCATCCAGATTGGAGATATTGCCAGATCTGTGGAGTATCCTGAGACAGAAGTACGTTGCGGCATTGAGACTCGGCCCAAGAATGTCGCACTTCTATACTGTATTAAAGCCTCCGAACCTATTCCTTCATCGTTGACTGAAGTTGCTTGTCTAGCAACTTCTTCCATGAGATCTCCTGGAGAAGGTGTGTACGAAACATTTGCAATTTTAGATGGGTCGTTAATGATCAGCTCTCATGACGCTACTCTTAAGCATCCTATAGGTGTTATACTTCACGATGCAAATGGGAACATATATTCTCAGAGAGTGAATCATGGAAATCCAATCCATGTGCCAAAAGAAGGTGTTTACTTTATCCGATTTTTGAATTATTGTTGCAAGGATAAGGCTACCGATGAGGATTTATTAGAGATTTACTACATTGAATCTTTAGGCATATGTGGAGACTTTAACAATTGGGATTATTCTCTGAATCTTTCTCAAAAGGGTTCAACGTTATTATTTGAAGGGGATTTTACGATTCCTAAAGGTGACCATGAGTTTAAAATCAGAGCAAATGACAACTGGGATATAGAATTAGGTGGTGATGCCCGAAATCTCGGTTCGTGGTTAGGAGCTAACCTTAGTTTCCATTCTGAGGGTAAAAATCTTCGGTTTCTTCTTGATTTATCAAGTCCCACTTGGTCTATTAAAGTCGAAGATTAGACACATCTAATTCGCAGATTCTATTGCAAGTGCAAAATTAGGCAATAAAAAAATTAGGCAATAAATTTGAAAAACTCAGCGACCGGGGTTGAAAAATTAAGTTTCAATCTCGGTCGTTGGTTTATTTTGGAAATAATGTCTTTAAGCATTTGATCTGAGATCACATTGAAGTCGCTCCCCTTAGGAATATATTGCCGAATCAGTTTGTTGTGACATTCAATACCTCCTTTCTCCCAAGATGAATAGGGATGAGCAAAGAATATCTTTGTTTTCAGACGTTTTGCTATTGTCAGGTGCTCGGCAAACTCACTGTCGTTATCTGTTGTAATGGAGCGAATTTTGCCAATATATGGCAGCAGCATGATGATTACCACCTTAGCCCGTGCCTCAGCATCCTTTCCCTGCAGCAGTTTCCTTGCCATTGTAAAGGATGTATTTCTTTCAACAAGAGTAACTATTGCTCCTTTACCGTCCTTGCCCACAATCGTATCCATCTCAAAGTCTCCTGGGGTGGATCCATTCCAATCAGAAGGTCTCTGATCTATCATGGTGCGGTTCTGAACCGCGACATATGGGGCTGTTACCTGACGTTTGCGATGCTTGAGTTGATGACGGCAATACTTCCACAGATCTCCGCCTGCTGCTCTGTCAGCCCGTATGTAGGCATATATTGTTTCAACGCATACGCATTTTTTCCCTTTTTTGCGAAGATGCCCCACGATTTGAGCCGGTGACCATTGATCTTTTGTTATTTTTTCTCTTATCAACTTACGCAGCTTTATAGTTAAGTTGCGATAATTCTGCAATCTACGTTTTCTATCGTCGGCTTTTACTTGCGCTTGTTTACAGTGGTAGCCGCGTTGACCACTGTTGCGCTTAAGCTCCCTGCTTAGAGTGGATTGAGAGATTTTTATGGTCTCACAAATGAACTTCAAACATTAAGGTGGTTTAGAGACAAATGGATTAGAGAAATGTCTGCCATATTGAATATGGGTTCTAATAATGAATTTTAGCGATGAGAAACCATCGCTTTTTATCGTTTAGTGATAGTTGATGATTAGTTGAACATCTATATGATAAAGATGTTCCACTATGGCTATACTGAAACAACATACGACTTTTGCCGGCTACAAGGTGGTCAGCAAACTGAGCACCCATCATGATGGGGAGAGGGAGGTTTATCTCGCCAAAGATAATGATGGGAAGGATGTGGTGCTGGTGGTGTATAATCTCAAATGCGATTTGTATCACTGCCAGAGGAGCAGCCGCAAGCGTGTGCCGGATTTCATTGAGGAGATTAAGATTTGCTCTGACCTCAAGAACAAGTGCTTCCCGAAGATAATTGGTCGTGGCATTGAGAAGGTGGGTACAAATCGCCTTGGATGGGTCGCGCAGAAGTATTTCGACGGCAACAGTCTTGCCAATGAGATGAAGTTGCAGGGTTGTCTCTCTCTTCCTGACACCATTGAGATTGCCAAACAGGTGACGGCCGCTCTGCGTGAACTGTCGGAGCATCGCAGCGGAGGTGGTCACTACAACGTCCGTCCGGAAAACATCATTGTTGATTATGACAAAGATGATTTGAAGGGTGTCTATATCGTTGGCATGGCCAATGCCGGGTTGTCTTTCCATGGTAAACCGCCCTTTAAGTATGACCATCTGAGCAATCTTTACCGTGCTCCCGAAACCGTGAACGGCATCTTCAACCAAACGACTGATGTGTATTCAATCGGTATGTTGATGCTCATGATGATGGTCGGAAGTAAAGTGTCAGACCAGTATGGCTATGGGGGTGTGATGACAAGTGCAGAGGTAACGGACGATGAGGATAACAGGAAACATAAATGGAATGAACCTGCTGAGTGGAACAAGATTGTATGGGAGTGTGCAAGAGAAAGCATCTCGACTCCGGCAAGACTTGTGCTTCAGAAGGTAACGGCGACCAGCTCGTTTACACGGATTCCCACTATGGCGAAGTTACTCACCTATCTGCTTATGCTGGAGAAACGGAGCATCAAGACAACAACCGTAAGCGAAACTTCAACAATGAAACCTGAGGATGTTCTCCCGTCGGCGGTTTCGCCTCTCGGTGTCGGAACAAGGGGAAGGGCAGCTCATGCGACTGTTCCTGCTACTAAGGTTTCAAAAGGGAATGGTCTTGATGAGGTGGCCGGTATGTCAGACTTGAAGGCTTTGCTCAGACGGAATTTTGTGGATATAGTCAAGAATCGTCAGATGGCTCGGATGTATGGCATTACTCCACCCAACGGCATACTGCTGTATGGAGCACCCGGTTGTGGCAAGACTTTTGTCGCGGAGAAAGCAGCACAGGAGTCAGGACTGAGATACAAAATAATCAATCCGTCTGACTTCGGTTCCATCTACATTCATGGCTCCCAGGGTAAGATAGCGGAGACTTTCAAAGAGGCCGAAAAGAACGCTCCGATGATTCTCATCTTTGACGAGTTTGATGCCATTGCCCCCAAACGTGATGCTGACAACAGCAATCAGGCCAATGAGGTGAATGAGATTCTGACCCAGTTAAATAACTGTGCGTCAAAGGGAATATTTGTACTGGCCACAACCAACCGCCCTGACATGATTGATGCCGCTTGTCTCCGTGCCGGGCGTATGGATGAGAAGCTCTACGTGGGACTCCCGGACACCGATGCACGTAAGGAAATATTCGCAATGGAGTTGAAAACACGTCCTTGCGATGGTGACATTGATCTGGAGTTGTTATGCAATGCCACAACTGACTTCACTTGTAGTGACATCAGCTATATAGTGAAGGAGACGGCTCGCAGATGCTTCGATGAGGCCATCCATAACGGTGACGGTAACGCCGTTCCTCTGACCACCGACAAACTCATGGAGGTGGCAGAAAGCACCATACCCTCGGTATCTCCCAAGGACATTCGTCTTTACATGGACCTGAAGGACAAGATGGAACATAGGGACAAGGAGAATAAATCGCGAGGAAGAGTCGGTTTTTCGACAAACGCCTGATATAAAACGAGTGAAAAAATTACTCCATAAGATATGTAAGGAATTAATATACAATAATATGATTAAAGACAAGATTATAGAGATTCTGTACCAGCTCGGGTTTCAGCCGGAGTTGATTGACGAAAACTTTGGTTATCGTTTCGAGTATGAGGGACTGACGCTAATTTTTTCTCCCGAAGATGAAGACGCCCGCACCGCATACTTTATGCTTCCCGGTGTTTTCGACATATCGGAAGACAACAGAGTGGCAGTTCTGGAGGCGATGGTGAAACTGTCCGGGAAAATGAAGTTTGTGCAGCCGGTGATATTCTCAGATTCAGTATGGCTCAATTATCAGCATTTCCTCGGAGAGCAGGAGCCGACACCGGAGGTAATCGAACACATCATCCGCGTTCTCGCGATTTCAACAGTCCAGTTTCATAAAATCATAAACAACGAAGACAATGACAAGTAAGGAGATAGTAAAAGAGTTACTTGAAAAGTGGCGCTTCCCGGTTTTGCAGGAATCGGAGAATGCGATGGTAATCCGCTATCAGATGAACTATGTTCAGATTGGTTCGCTTCATGAAAACTCCCATGCCATCGCGGTCACATTGACCGGTTTATTCACCGGTAATGATGAGATAGAGGCGAGACTTGCGCTGAAAGCTTGTAATGAACTCAACTTCCGGATGATGCAGGTGAAGCTCTATCTTGACGAGGATAACGACCTCGTAATAGCCTCGGAGTTTTTTTATAGGACTGCTGAGGACGTGGCGTATCTTCTGAGCTTTGCGCTTCAAGCGGTAGTGAAGGCCAAGAAACGTTTCATCCAGCAGTATGAGACTGTTGTGGATGAGGACAAACTGCTTCAAGAACTTAATAACGATGATTAACCAGATCATGAAAAAGAGCATCACATTCAAGGCTTGGTTAGCTGTATTCTTTGGTGGCATCCGACAGTTCCTGCGCAATATTTTCTCTTGGAAGGACAAGACTCCATTCTGGAGGGTAATCTAGGCCGCAATCACAGTTTGTGTTGTAGCGGTTAGTGTGAGGTTTGCAGCCGCGTGGTACAATGAATTTGTGGGTCATGGTGAGCGTTATACCCTCGAAGCTATGATGGTTACACAAGCCCAAAATAAGTGCAACAGATATAACCGGATGTCGAAAGAAGTTCCCCTTTGCCATGAGCCACACCTTTGTCGAAGTTCCCATGATAGTATATGGGGCCAAGTTGAGGATCGATACAGTAGCAGTATTCATGTAAATCATTAAAAAACGACAAAAACCATGGCAATATTCAATCTTGATTACAACGCTCTATGGGAGAGCCTCTGCAACTGGAGCCGCAAAGCCGGCCGCGCTGCAACTCGTCCGGTGCTTCTCATGTGGTATGTAATGCGCAGCAAGGAAACTCCCCGTGCCGACAAATGGGCTATCTTCGGATCGCTGGCTTACCTCATCCTGCCCATCGATATCCTCGATTCCAAGCGACTGCCTATAATCGGTTGGCTTGACGAGGTGGCGTCTTTGGCTATCCTCGTTCAGAAGATGTCGAAGTATATCACTCCTGAAATGGAGATGAAGGCCGATGAACAACTCGACAAATGGTTTCCTGCAGATTCAGAATATGTAGAATTTGAATTGATTGAAGGATAAACTTCATGTATCTGGGACTTGCTGGGCTTTTCTCATTCTCTATCTCCTCTACTCTAAGCGTGAATCGATAATCACATTCTTTCGGGATGTGGGCAAACGTCTAAAAAATAACATGAATCATAGTGGAGGCGGACTACACCAATAGGCAGGAGGTCCATATCAGCAGCGGGCGAATGCCATGCCAGTCACAGTTAGGTTGTGTGGCAGAACGCACTGAAGACACTATCCAACGCTGGTTTGAGAAGTTCCGCAAGGTACTTCACGATGTGATTGACAGTGCCACACGCAACGAGCGTTACATGGAGGAGATTCGCGCAACATTCCAATTATCCACAACATATCGGCCATTGAGGGCGTTGACGATGTAAAGCGTCTCCGCAAAGATGAGGACGATTTCAATCTCTTTGACTAATGAAACTCTTCGACTAATGAAACTCTTCGATGAAATAATATATGTACTCCAGAATATGGGGGCTGAAAACATCAGGGCATTATCTGATGACATGCTTGACTTTGACCTCTACGATGTCCGTTGGGAAATTACCTACACCACTCTGGAAATGCGTGCCGAAATGGCATGTTGCGTGTTTGATGCCGAACAACTGGAAGAGGAAGATTTGAGCCATGATGACATAGTGGAAGTTACCAATGCAATGTCTGGTCAGGCTTCGCCCGGTGCGTTCTATATTGAAGAGGATGGGAATGTCTATTGCCGCATAACGTTCAATTTCAATAATATAGCTGAGTTTGGATTTCTGATGGTCAATGCTTTGCATCAACTTCTTATATTCCGGGAGGCATATCTATATGTTGCCTCCGGTTCACGCATTAACGCTCATAACGACTGGAGTTATGTCTATCACCAGATAGAGCGAGCCACTTATAATCATTTGAAGGACTATCTTCAGTGCAACATTCTCTATGTCCACGGGTTCCGTTCCACAGGCAACTCCTCCACTGCAAAATTCTTGTCAATCCATCATTTTTCGTTTCTGAGACATTCAGGAAAAACATGGGAACTGTCTCTTATTTCAAGGAGCGTGAGGACGGCTTCACGGAGTTTGAGATAACTCCTGAGATTGTCGAAAGCTACACCAAGATTGAAAAACGGCAGTTCAGCAGAATTTCGCCCAAAGAGATGGCAATTACAGTAGGCGCTTTCGGCAACGATGACAAGACCGTCAACTGCAAGGATGATTACATGGAGCATTATGACAAGATCATATACTTCGCCGGGGGGCACCGTCTCGACAAGGATGCTTTGAAAGCCAGAATCATTCCGGCTATTGCCCTCCTCTATCGTAGCAGTCAGCGGACATGGGATAAGAGATACTATCCTTCCGGACTTACACCCGTTCCGGCTGAGAAAAGAAAAACTCCATTTTGAGAATATAAAACAAGCATGAGAGAGATTACAGATATAGAAAGATTTGTCGAGGCGCAGGATACTCCCTTCTGCTGAGTATATCTTTGGTGGCATAGATGCAGCAAAAGTAAAATCCTGCATGACCCTCTTTGATTGTATCCTTCCAAAAGATATACTTTCCGATGTTCTTGACTCTTTTTATAATGGAGAACGCGATAAAAACTCTATTGTATAAATTTTAGTAAATGTCGGTGTGCCAATGGGAAAGATAACAAGATACGACAAAGTCCTGTCAAAACTGCCTGACACTCTTCAGTGGAGTGCGGGACAGTATATATCTGATGAAAAAACTTTTTTGTTGGAGGACGACGGCTTGCCAAGGATATTTCTCGGCTCAGGCGGTTCGTTGTCTGCTGCCCATCTTGCTGCACAGCTGTCAGTGGAGTGTGGTATTGTGGCGGTAGCAATGACCCCATACCAATTCATTTTCAGCGCTTGGAGAAAGATTCCGGCAAAGGTTATGATTATAAGTGCAGGAGGCAGGAATGTAGATGCTATCAACGCTTATAGGATAGCTAACTCTTATCCTAAACAGCAAGTTGCAGGCATGTTGATGTCTTCTCAAAGCACTTTGGAAAAGATTATGGAGGAAGAAAATGAACCCAACCGGTTCATATTCAAACTTCATAATGGAGACAGTTTTCTTGCCACAAATTCTCTTGTGGCGTTCTACACTCTTCTTATCAGAATTTACAGAGATGAGACGATATGTAGTGTGGATTGGACTTTTATATCTGAAATTGAGACGCAACTCAAAGATTTCATAAAAGATTCCTATACACTCACCACCGATGATTGGAACGAACATGATGCAGCTCTGTATGAAGCCCGTGAGACGGACAGATTCTATGTGCTTTATGCACCCGACTCAATGCCGATAGCCATAGACCTTGAATCCCGTTTCTCGGAAGGTTCAGTCGGATGTCTGCAAATATCCGATTACCGCAACTTCGCGCATGGCCGATTCAACTGGTTTCATCAGCGAAAAGGGCAGACTGCAATAATAGCTTTGATAACTCCGGAATCAAAAGAGGTGGCAGAAAATATTTTGTCAGAACTTCCTTCTGATATTCCTTTGATGAGACTTTTGACAGATTTTGATGGTTCGCACGGAACGATAGACTTATTGCTGAAAGGTATGTATTTGTCAAAATATCTTGGTCTTCGTTGGGGACTTGACATCGGTGCTCCAAAGGTGGCGAAATTTGGACGTATTATCCATAAAAAGGATTTTATGGATAATACCATAGAAAGCATTGTAACGTCCTCGGCTACAGAGAATATAGAAGGTAAGGGCATTGCTGACTCTATCTTGGAACTGCCAATAGAGAACATAGCCAGAGTGTCTGGTCACATTGTCAGAGGAGAGACTCTTTGGGCATCGCGCAATAGGAAACATATAGATTCTGTAAAAGAAGCCGGGGTTGATTGCATAATCGATTTCCGCACTGCTGATTTTACAGACAAATTTTCAGATGTTTGTGCTTCCAAAGGCATAGAATACCGTCATGTTCCTATTGACAAGGCTAATCTACCCGATGAAGAGTTGTTGAAGTCGCTTCCGGAATTATTTGATATGCTCGATAATCGCAACTGTTATATTTCGTGTCAACAGGGGATGCACAGGACAGATATAGCGTTGGCAATCTACTATATGTTCCATGATATTCCATTTGTCCCGGATTTGCGTGGCCATAAGAAAAACGGCAATCTCCGTTGCGACGATATAATGCGACGTATAAACAGCCTATATGCAGCACTAACACCAGAGTTGAAAGTTCTACTCGGTATTCCAGATTACGGAGACAATGACTTCCGTCGTCAACGTAAGAAAATGCTGGATTCTAACAGATAACAATGAAATGACATGAAGATGCTTTTTGTATGCACCGGCAATGCCAGCCGCTCGGCGGTGGCAGAAGCCGTCTTGAAAAAACTGATAGCTGACAACGACATCAATGGTGTTGAAGTCGCTTCATGTGGCACGGGTGTTCCTGAAGGTCTGGACCGTGAGGGAATAATGTGTCGCATTGCTGCTGAACATGCTTATGAAATTGGAGGTAAGGCAATACCGATGAATGAAGACTTGCTAAACTCCGCAGATCTCATCATTGTCATGACCGAGTATCAAGTGTGGCAATTGATTTTCGCATCTCTATTAGAAAACAGACATCAGTATGAAAGATTCAAAACAACTTTACGAAGACCTCTCTGCCGATTTTAAGGAAGAGAAATATTATAGCTTTGCTGACCGAGGCGAAGGGATGCTTCAGGCACGTGAAAACAATGGGAAACGTTTTTTTCTTGTAAACAAGGAGAAAAAAGAGGCTTGGGAACTGGTCAATGCCATGGGTACATTCTCTCTGTGGAATGTCTCTGTTGTCGAAATCTCCTCAATATTCGATATCCCCGGACTCGCTCAGCGCAATGCAATGTCCACAAAAGTGCCTTATTTTTTCGGTATCGAGGATTATTCCAAGGGCGTAACCCTTGTGGTATGGACTCTCCAGCCGGATGGATGCTATTATGCTGACAGCAACGGATACGGCATGACGGATGACGAGGAAATCAACATCTATGCCTACATTGACAAAGAAGGGCATATAATAGTGCCGTTTCAACCGATGGACTGCGACTTGAAGAAACGGTATCGTCCGCAGGCCGAGAAGATAGGGGCAAACCGTGAGACGTTGCCATACGTGTCTCTGTCCACTGAACTGACCATCCCGTTTGAAGAGAATTACAAGCTCCAAGACCACAAGGAGCTGCTCACCAAAATCCTCTATGGCATGATACTTCAGATGTCGGCTATGGCAGTTGCCACCGATGGGGATAGGGAGTATGACGGTACATTCTCTGTGCTGTCAGCAATAAATCCGGATCCCGCCAAGCATCTCGACTATGCACTGTATGCCAAAAAGATTGATGAACAGTCCGATAAATTTGAACTTACAGGTCTGACCATGCTCTACGTTGGTGACAATGACCCTGTCGGTTGCCGTTCTCCTTATGGAGAGTTTTCCTCATTGGAAATATCCAGGATAATGGAAAACAAAGAGAATGTAGAGTTGCTGCTTAATGATTTTATAGAAGCTGCTGCAATTGTAGTGAATGACAACTTGCCAAAACCGGAATAGTCATGGGTTTCAAGGAACAGATATTGTATGAACTATGGGGATGGGACACTTTCTCCAGCGAGAGCTACTTCTGTGGCCGGTTTGAGACACGAGCTGAAGCCGAGGCGGAACAAGCCATGGAGGAAGCCGAGACTTGGAAATATCAGTCAGAGGGTCTCCGCGATTCTTATTGGATTGAGGAGATAACACCCTCTGAGATCGAGGCCCGAGAGCAGGAAAAGGAACACCGCAGAGCCTACGAAAAGAAAGACAGGGCTTATAGTCGGGAGCGACTGGAAGAGAATATCGCTTATCTCGTTGGTAAACTGATTGGGAGCCTCAATCAAAAGATAGGGAGGATGCGCTTGGCTAATGGCAGTGAGATTAAGATTGGGCCGAGGTCATTTAAGAGAGAGGTTCACGTGAAACTCAACAATCCGGGTGATTGCATAACTTTCTTGGCGCTTGGAGTGAGATGGAATAAGAAATACGGCCACTGCTGGTTGAAATACAGTTGGAAAATCAACTGCGAGACCACTCGCTCCAACGGCTGCGACTGTGAGAAAGGCACGCCCTGCGGCACCATCGAAGAGTTCTCCCAATGGCTCTCCACCGATAATGCCCCAAAAGAGATAGCCCAATACATCGCCGACTCCCTCCAAAAGGAATTCTGGCGCTCATAACCTCATAAGATTGACTAAAATGAGGCATTTGCTAACTGTTATCATCGGAACGATAGTATTTATAGTTCCATACAGCGATCTTATCAATATCCCTCCTCAAAGGCAAAGAGGCTGATCAAACACCACCAGTGATTCCGTATTTATGGACTTATGGGTCAAAATGGAGGCTGAGAAATATCCCTTTTTGTTGATGCGTCCTAAAAGATATAGAGGAGACTTTGAATTTGAATTTAAAGGAAGCTTCACTGCCCCTTATTTAGCAAAAAAATGTTTTGGCAATTCATTGAAGAATCAAGAAAAAGAGTTAACTTTGCAACAAGTACACGTCTAAATCACATACCATGAAAAAGTGTGGCATACAACGAGTCAATGGATTACGCGTACTGACGCGTAAACAGGCATAATCATACATGATGAGTTTTCCCATGACTATGCGACATTTCCATATTGACAAGTCTAATCACACTGTGGCGAGGGAAAGGAGGCTGCCATATGAATAAAGAATTAGTTATCGAGGACAAGACCGTTGTCTCATGCCCGGCAGGACTGCGAGGACGAATTGTTGTGCCTGAAGGTATAGAAGAAATTGGACATCACGCATTTATGTTATGCGACAAAGTTGCGGAGGTTGTGCTCCCCGAATCACTCGGCGGCATCGGTCTTGCAAGTTTTCAGGGGTGCGGGTTTTCAGAACTGAGAGTGCCGGATAATTGTCAGTATATCGCCGATAGCGCTTTCCTCGCCTGTAAGAATCTGCGCAAACTGCGTCTTTCCGAAGGAATGCTGGTTATTGCGGTCGGTATGTGTGGCGAGTGCGAGCAATTGGATGGAATTAACATCCCCTCGAGTGTCCTGATCATACGCGAAGGAGCGTTTGCAGGATGTAAGGGATTGCGATATGTCTCGCTGCCATCCGGAGTAAAACGAATTGAAGCTATGGCGTTTGAAGGGTGCGAGTCGCTGGAGGGGATTGAAATCCCCGATGGTTGCCGTCATGTATGTTTTGCAGCTTTTCGCAACTGCAAGCAATTGAAAAAAGTGGTGCTTCCTGACAGTGTCACATCTGAGGAATCCGGAGACAGCACATTTGCGGGATGCGAAAGCCTTGAATATGCAAAATTGTCCGATTCCATGATATGTGTGGGGGATGGATGCTTTGACGGTTGCACATCATTGAAAGAGGTGATTCTTGGCAAGGATATGGAATGGATTGAAGGAGAAGCCTTCAAGAACTGTTCAAGTCTGGAGTCAATCACTCTGCCGCCGTCCATGGCTGAGATTTATGCGGAAGCCTTTAAAGGGTGCAAGCACCTGCGTCATATCAAGCTGCCAGCCGGCGCCGTTGTTGACGACCGTGCATTTGTCGGCTGCGGCAATGTCACTATTGAACGCTACCACTGATTAGAAATCAGCAATGAGATGGGGGATTTTCGGGGAATTTGATTAATTTTGCAATGCAGGAAATTGTATAAGTTATTTTTCAAATATCTCTCCCCGCATTGTTATGAATCAGGACAATCTTTACATACGTTTTGACTGGGCCATCAAGCACATACTGCGAGACAAGGCTAATTTTGACATTCTCGAGGGTCTGATCTCCGTGCTCCTGGGCGAGGAGGTGAAGATTGTGGAGCTTCTTGAAAGCGAGTCCAATCAAGAGAATGACCGTGACAAGTTCAACCGCGTTGACATCAAGGCCAAGAACAGCAAAGGGCATATAATCATAATAGAGGTGCAGCTGACGCGTCAGCTCTACTACCTGGAGCGCATCCTTTACGGCACTTGCAAGGCCATAACGGAGCATATCAGCGTCGGCGACAAGTATGACCAGGTGAAGAAGGTGTACTCCATCAGCATCCTGTATTGCGACTACGGCCAGGGTGACGACTACGTCTACCACGGGCAGACGGTGTTCAAGGGCATCCACACGGGCGGAGACCTTATGGTCAACATGAAGGAGCAGGGAGTGATCGTGCCTCATCTGCCGCGTGAGGTATTCCCGGAGTATTACCTGGTGAGGGTGAATGCATACGACAAGGTGCCGGAAAGCCAGCTGGATGAATGGATGACGTATCTGAAGACGGGCAAGATCAAGGAAGACACACGCACGCCGGGTCTGCAGCAGGTGCGCGAGAAGCTTCGTGTGCTGGCTATGACTCCGGCGGAGCGCCATGCCTATGATGAGCATGTGGACAACATAATGGTGCAGAACGATGTCCTTGACACGGCCCGTGATGAGGGCCGGGCCGAAGGGCGTGCTGAGGGTCTTGCTAAGGGACGTGCCGAAGGCCGCGCTGAAGGCCGCGCTGAGGCTATGATAGAGGTGGTCCGCAGGCTCAGACTGCAAGGGTGTCCGGAGGATAGTATCAGTTCTATAACCGGGCTTTCCCTGGAGGAAATCAGGCTGATTTGAATATCCGCTGCTATCTTTGCCGGAGTATGCGGACAATGGCTTATCCGGGGGCGGGGCCGGGGCTGAAACATTGCAACGCCCGCCGGCTTCAAGAAGCCTTCTGCGGCTGAAACGTTACAGGAATTAGGCTGAATTCACACCATGAGATTAACTTTGTAACCAGAAAACAAACTAATAATATCACCACAATGGCAATCAATCTTCAGAAAGGCCAGCGTATTGAGATCGGTCTCCGGAAGGTCGGAGTGGGTCTCGGCTGGGATCCCAACACAAGCACCGGATACGACTTCGACCTCGATGCTTCGGCTTTCATGCTGGGTGAGGACAAGAAGCTCCCCGCAGATGAGTTTTTCGTGTTCTACAACAACCAGGTATCCCCTGACAAGGCTGTGGAATCCTCGGGCGATGACCTCACGGGGGGCAACAGCGACGGCGGCGATGATGAGACGCTGACCGTGGATCTTGATAAAGTGGATCCCCGCATCCAGGAAATCATCTTCACGGTGACAATCCATGAAGCCGAAAACCGCCGCCAGAACTTCGGACAGGTTCACAACTCCTATATCCGCATCTATAACGCCCTCACCAACGAGGAGATTGCCAAGTATGACCTTGACGAGGACTTCTCAATCGAGACAGCTGTGGAATTCGGGCGCCTCTACCGTCGCAACGGCGAATGGAAGTTCGAGGCCATGGGAACAGGCTATAAGGGTGGTCTTCAGTTCTTCGTTGACAAATACGTAGGTTGATATGGATATAAACCTTGTCAAATGACGGAAGCGTACTGGGCTCTGCTCCCGGCTCCAAGGATTAATCCTGCAATCTTGCAATTAAAATACGGCTATTTCAATTCATATCACTGAAACGTTGTAGAAATTCAGTAGATTAGATGCGTAACGGCTAATTTTGCAATATCGAAACAAAAACACAAAGCAATATGATAAACTTAGAAAAAGGACAACGTGTAGCGGTTGAACTGCCTCAGTTCACCATCGGTCTCGGCTGGGACACCAATCAGTCAAGCACAGGCGTGGATTTCGACTTGGATGCCTCCGCCTTCATCCTCGGGGAAAATGGCAAGATTCTGGCTGATGAGTTCTTCGTGTTCTACAATAATCTCAAATCTCCCGATGGTGCGGTTGAGCATACAGGAGATAACCTCACCGGAGAGGGCGAAGGTGATGATGAGAGCATCAAGATAGATCTCTCAAAAATAGACCCTCGTGCAACTGAGATTACCTTTGTGGTTACAATCCACAAGGCTGACGAGCGCAAGCAAAACTTCGGCCAAGTTCGCAACGCATTCATTCGCATCTACAATGCTGCTAATGGTGAAGAAATTCTCCGTTACGACCTTGACGAAGACTTCTCGGTTGAGACAGCAGTAGAGTTCGGACGCCTGTATAAACGCAACGGCCAGTGGAAATTTGAAGCCATTGGCACCGGCCAGAAAGCCGGACTCGGAGAATATCTAAACAAGTATAACTAAAAAAATCCTTCATCATGGCAATACGTCTTGAAAAAGGTCAGCGCATCAACCTTGAAAAGAGCAATGGCTCCAAGCTTACCGACTTCTGTGTTGGTTGCAACTGGGGTGCCATTGTAACAGGTGGATTCCTCGGCCTCGGAAAATCAGTTCAGGATGTCGATCTTGACCTCAGCTGTGTAATGTTCGACTCCAACGGCAAAATCGTGGACCACATCTATTCGCCTCTGTACAAGCACGAGTTTCTCGCCCGCTACGGAATGCCTCCGGGCAAGGTAGACTCCAACGACCGCGCCCTGCACCACAGCGGTGATGACCTCAAGGGGGACCAGGATGGCGATGACGGCCTGGACAACGAGATTATCACCGTCGACCTTTCCCGCGTCAGCCCCGGGGTTGACCAGATTTTCTTCTTCCTCAACAACTGCGGGCGCGAGGATTTCTCGCAGATACCCTACGCCTCGATCCGCATGTATGAGGGGACTCCCAGGAGAGTCAAAGAGGTGTTCGCATCATACGATGTCGCAGCCGAGCCTCAGTACAGGGGAATGACCGCCCTGGTCATGGGCAAGCTCTACCGCCGCAACGGGGAGTGGAAGTTCTCGGCCATCGGCGACGCCTACCCTGATGCGAATCTCTGCGAGACTATCAAAAGAATAGCAACCAATTACGCAAAATAACAATGAGAAGACTACCCGTATATCTTCTTCTTGACTGCTCAGGTTCCATGTACGGAGAACCCATTGAGGCAGTGAAGAATGGTGTTCAGGTGCTTGTTTCAACTCTCCGTCAGGATCCGTACGCTCTTGAGACAGCCTATCTGAGCATCATCACGTTCGACAGCAGCGCGCAGCAGGTGTCTCCGCTGACTGAGCTGGCCGCATTCCAGCAGCCCAATATCCAGGCAAGCGGATGCACGGCCCTTGGCGAGGCTCTGGCTCTCCTTTCGAAAAAGGCGGACCAGGAGGTCACCAAGACCACCGCCGAACAGAAAGGCGACTGGAAGCCCCTGGTGTTCATCATGACGGACGGCGAGCCTACGGATGACCTCAATAAGGGGCTGGCAGAGTTCAAGAAGCGCAAATGGGGCATGGTCGTCGCATGTGCCGCCGGTTCCGGAGCCAACACAGATACTCTCAAGAAAATCACTGAATGTGTGGTATCTCTTGACACGGCCGACAGCGCCACAATCAAAGCGTTCTTCAAATGGGTATCCGCTTCTGTAAGCTCCGGCAGCATGAAAGTTGAGGAGACAGGTGCTGAAGCCACAACACTCAGCGAGCTTCCGCCTCCACCGCCCGAAGTAAACATCGTAGTATAATAACATAAAAACATCCATTGCAATGGCAACACTTGACGAACTCAAGAAAGACCTTCTCGCTGACGGCGTTATCGACGCAGCTGAGGTGGGAAAGCTCAAAGAAGTGCTTTATGCTGATGGCGTAATCGACAAAGAAGAGGCCGACTTCCTCTTCGAGCTTAACGACGCGGTCAGTGGCAAGGACAATGCTCCTGAATGGAGCGAGTTCTTCACTCAGGCAATCTGTGACTTCCTTCTGAAAGACGAGGTTTCACCGGGTGAAATCGATGCTGACGAAGAGGCGTGGCTCATCGCAAAAGTCAACAACGACGGACAGGTTGACGAGGCAGAGAAGGCTCTGCTCAAGGCTATCAAGGCTCAGGCAAAATCTTTCCCCGCAGGTCTCGAAGCGCTTCTCTAATCAAACCACATTCTGTGTGTCTCCCTTATCCAAGGGGACACACAGAATTAAAAACCAATCATTCTTCAAATGGGTGTCAAGTTCGGTCAGCACGTCAAGTATGATGGTCAACGAGAGAAATCAAGAAGGTGAAGGGCTGGACTCTCTACCGCCTCTTCCCGACAATATACAAATATTTCACCCAGCAAATAATATCGAAAAATGAGACGTCTTCCCGTTTACCTTCTCATTGATACTTCCGGCTCAATGCGTGGAGAACCCATCGAGTCCGTGAAAGTCGGGCTTGAAGCTATGGTTTCAAGTCTCCGTCAGGATCCGTTTGCTCTCGAATCCGTAAACATCAGCATCATCACATATGACCGTGAAGTGAAACAGATTCTGCCTCTGACACCTCTGGATGAGTTGCAACTCCCGGAGATAACCACTCCCGAGAGTGGGCCTACGCATACCGGTCAGGCTTTAAAACTTCTTTGCGAGAAAATCGATCAAGAGGTACGCCTTAGCACACCTGAGCAAAAAGGAGACTGGATGCCACTTCTGTTTCTTATGACAGACGGCAAGCCCTCAGATATTCAGCTTTATAACGAGATGATACCCGAAGTCAAAAAACGTCATTTCGCAAGCATCATTGCTTGTGCAGCGGGTATGAGTGCTAAGACAGAACCCCTAAAGGCTCTCACTAACGAAGTTTACTCTCTTGACACTGTTGATAGCACTGCATTCAAGAAATTCTTCAAATGGGTGTCTGATTCAATCGGAGTGGGCAACCGCAGCATAGGTGCGACTGAAGACCTCGTTCTTCCTCCGCCACCGGAAGAAGTAATTGTAATTATCTGATATGAACTGTAAGCTCGTAGGTCAATTTGTGCAGCACCTGGAGATAACGCTGTCTCCGGGAGAGAGCTTCTTTGCTGAGAAAGGGTCTGTGATCTATCTCGAAGCGGGGATAGAGAAGGAGCTTAGTTTCAACGGCTCCGGGCTCAGGAGAATATTGGGGGCTAAACTCTCCGGGGAATCACTGTTTATTCTCCGCCTTTACAATGTGTCCGGCATGCCCCGCAAGGTGGCGATTGGAAGCCGCTGCGGACTGCTGCCTGTGAAATTGTACGGAGAGACCATGATTTGCCATAGCGGGGCATATGTAGGCTCCAGCAATAAGGTGAATGTCACCACCAAGCTATCAATCTCCGGATTGACAGGGGGGATGGGGCTGTTTCTTCAGAAGATACAGGGGAGCGCAACCGTGTTTCTCGATACCAACGGGCAGCCCATCGCCATCCCCCTGCAATATGGCGAAACTATTGAGATTGATGAGAACCATATAATCGCCCTACTTAACATCTCTGAGGCTCAGATGCAATCCAATTGGTCGCTTGGCAACCTGTTAGGTGGCGAGGGGCTCAGCATGATGCGCGTGACAGGGCCGGGGACCGTATATCTTTCGCCGGGCAAATTTTATACGCCCGTTCAGTAGGGATTAAGGTATGGGAGCAGCTGACAGTACATTTGACATGAAGGATTACGTTGCGCCTTTGTCATCGACCCAGGCGGAAGTGCTTGAGTATCTCAAGCCCTGTCCGGGAGGCATCACATTTGTGCACGGCAAGGCAGGGTGTGGCAAGACCTGGCTCATACGGCAGATAGAATCCTCTCTGCACGGATGCCAGGTGCTCGCGCCGACTAATCTCGCTGCCTCTCTGTATAAACATGCCCGCACTATCCACTCGTTCTTCTGGGGCACTTTTGACGACCTTGATGAGGGATTCCAGGATCCGGATAATATCACGCCGCTGAAGACTCAGCAGTTCGCCTGCAGGCTGGCCGGAATCAGGATGCTTGTGATTGACGAGATCTCAATGGTGCGTTCCGACACCTTCGAGATGATGCACCGTGTATGCCAGCAGGCAAAGGGAAACAGCCTCCCTTTCGGGGGCATTTCCGTCGCTGTCGTCGGTGATTTGTTCCAGCTTCCCCCAGTGGTGAGCGACAACGCCGTGTATGAGTATCTTCTGAAGGAATACGGCGGGATATATTTTTATGACAGCCATGTCATAAAGGGCAATATCGGCAGGATAAAACTGTTTGAGCTCTCAAAATCCTACCGTCAGAAAAATGACCCGGAGTTTGTCGAGCTGCTTGATGCGTTTCGCGAGCCGATGAGCGACCGCAGGAAGGTGGAGGTTCTGGAGCGGGTCAACAAGCGCGTGACCGACTGCCTGCCTTCTGACGCGGTGTATATCGCCTCCTCGAATGAGGAGGTGAGCAAGGTCAACGCCAAGAAACTTGACGAACTCCCCGGAGAAACACTGACAAGCGAGGCGCAGTACCGGATTAGGCTCAGAGGTTCGCACGACTATGTCCAACTGGGCCACTCTGAACTGCCCTGCGACCGGGACATAGAGCCGGTGGTGCTCC
The DNA here is from genome assembly GCA_964637105.1 of uncultured Sangeribacter sp. Taxonomy (GTDB): domain Bacteria; phylum Bacteroidota; class Bacteroidia; order Bacteroidales; family Muribaculaceae; genus Lepagella. The sequence goes on from CAZWVY010000002.1 coordinate 29,748, forward strand.
CTTCCCAGTATGACGGTGTGCTTTGTTTCAAGATCGGCGCGCGGGTGATGCTGACCAAGAGCAGCAAAAGATACGGCTACAACAACGGGGATTTCGGAGAAGTCACAGCCTTCAACGGGGATTTTTTCACAATAAGGCTCGACTCGGGTGAAACTGTAGGGTGTCCCAATCCTCTGGACAGGTACAGGGCCGGCCAGATTTCGGAGACCCGGTATGAAATGAGGTATGACGCGCGCCGGCACAAGCTGGTCCGCCAGATGCCGTACATACAGATGACAACGCAATTTCCGGTAAAGCTCGCCTACGCCTTCACCATCCACAAATCGCAGGGGCAGACCTACGATAAAGTCATCCTGGATCTCGACAGCCATATTTTCGCTCCCGGGCAGCTGTACGTGGCTCTAAGCCGCGTTAAGTCTCTGGAAGGCCTGTACCTCACCAAGAAGATAACCTATAGCGACATCATCTCAGATGACTCCATATTCATTTTCCTCAACCGCCTTCGCCTGGCAAACGGGGCCGCTGCGGAAAACATGCGCCCTTGCGTTCTCCGGAAGCCGGGAGCTTCGCAGGCCGCTGCTCCGCAGAATATTGACAATCCGAGATGCGATGACTTCATATGTTTCATCAAAGTCAATGAGCAGAATGACTCCATAAAGGATTTCCTGTGCCATACCCTTGAAAGCTACAAGGCCGTATTCGCCCTCGACAGCCTGGACATGGCCTTTGAGGAACTGATAAAAGTCATTGACCTTATAAACGGGGCATACATCACTGACAGATATGACACCATGCTGCGGGCAATGCATGCCAAACAGCACACAAAGGAGGATTGCCGCTACAACCTGAACGCCATCTTTGAAATCTACACCGATGTCATCAGGTCCCCCCGTCAGCAGATGACAACAGACAATAAATTCCTGCCCAAAAACTAAATAACTGCAAAACTAAACAACCACAAAACCAAATCAAACAACCTCAAAAAACTATGCGCAGACTGCCAATATACTTTCTCGTAGACGTATCCGAGTCAATGGTTGGAACACCCATTGAGCAGGTGCAGGAGGGTATGCGAACGATTATTCAGAATCTTCGCGTTGACCCCTACGCTCTCGAAACGGTTTTCGTCTCCATCATCGCTTTCGCAGGAAAAGCGAAGGTGCTTTCTCCCCTTACGGAACTTTACAAGTTCTATCCTCCGACATTTCCTATCGGAGGTGGCACATCTCTCGGTGCAGGTCTTGAAGCCCTGATGAATGACCTTGACACTTCGATTCAGAAAACCACAATGGAGCAGAAGGGAGATTGGAAGCCCATCATCTTCTTATTCACCGATGGCAATCCGACCGACAATTATCAGGCCGCCTTCCGCCGTTGGAATGAGAAATACCGCAAGCATTGCAGCCTGGTTGCCATCTCACTGGGCGACAATGTAAATGTGCTGACTCTCGCGCAGATCACAAACGATATTCTTCTTTTGAAAGAGACGGATGCGGAGTCCTTCAGCAAATTCTTCAAATGGGTGACTGCCTCAATCAAGACCACCAGCATGTCGGTGAGCGAGCAGAGCACCGATGAGGTCAAGCTCGCTCCGACAACCGGCATTAACCTTGAAAAGGTGAATCCAAATGAACACAAAGGCACTGTTGATGAGAACTTCGCAGTCCTTCATGGTCGCTGCCAGACCACAAAGAAGGACTATCTGGTGAAATATGCCCGGCGCGCAGGGGATTTTCCCGGCCGCGAAGAGTTTGCCTCCACGACATTCAGACTGGTCGGCGCCTACCCGATAGATAAGGAATCTTACGCGGCCTTGTCTGTCGGCGAGAGATCAAGAATCAACACGATGGAACTCACCGGAGTCCCGGCATGCCCTTGCTGCGGCAATCAGCTTGGCGTTGTGGTTTGTGAATGCGGAGGCATATTCTGCGTCGGCGAACAGAGCCATAATGAATGTCCTTGGTGCGGCATGAAGGGTGAGTTAGGCAGCGGAGGCCCCGGAGGCATGGACATCACACGTGGCTTAGGTTAAAAACACAATAACATGGACAGACATCAGCGTATCGCCGCCGGAAACAACCGGACCGTCACACGCCTTAACGGGGCTGCGCGTGCCCTCGACAAGGCTATGCGGAGAGCGGGCATACCTCAATCAGACAAGGAAGCATTCCTTGACTGGTCAGTGGCCCGGTTATGGAAAACATTCAAAGAAGAACGCATGAATCAAAGACTTATAATAGAAAACGAGATAAGAAGCCTCGGGCTGCGCTTTCCCAACGGGACAGTTAAAAAAGAATACTGCGCGTCATTTGAGCTCCCCTTGGATAAAATTTCCAATGTGGAGTTAGCCGGGGCTGAGGAATTGGGTCTCATGCTTGTCGCAGGTGAGGATGGCAAATTTGCACTCTGTGGCAAACCTAAAGAGGCAGGCGACTTCACCCTCACACTCAAATACCGTACCGTGAAAGGTGAAGAACCTTCGGAGTTAAAAATCCCGGTTGCCTTTAACCCTGATCCAAGAGAACTTTGGCGTAACATTCCTACTGATAGAAATATCAAGTATTATAAGGAAGACCAAGATAAAGAATATGTCAAGGTAGATGCCGATGAAGACGGCAAGCCAAAGAAAGATATTGTCGCCGCAAGTCAACGTGGGCGTAGTCACGCTCAGGAAGGAAAGGCACGTGATGACCATTTCAAACTCCTTCATTGCAAGGATTCAGATTGGTATGTCATTGCGGTGGCAGATGGAGCAGGCTCTGCAAAGTATTCGCGTAAGGGTTCGGAAGTCGCTTGTGAAACTGTGGTGGAACACTGCAACAGTCTTCTGGCGAACAATGAGGCTTTTGAAGAGGCTATACGCGCATACGGGGCGGATCTCACAAATGTTGAGAATCGTAATGCTGTCACCCGTTTTGTCTATGATATTGTGTTCAAGGGCGCTGTGAAGGCGCATGAGGCCGTAAATCGCCTCGCATCTCTCGATGACAACGACAGGGTCAAGGATTTCAACACGACATTGATGTTTGCCATCTGCAAGAAATATAACTTTGGATGGTTTATCGCATCCTTTTGGGTTGGTGACGGTGCCATGTGCCTTTTCGATGAGAAACACAAGACGGCCAAACTGCTCGGTGTCCCTGACGAAGGTGAGTTCTCAGGTCAGACCCGTTTCCTGACGATGCCCGGCATCTTCCGCGAGCATGATGCCGTTTCAAAACGTCTCAAAATGGCAATCGTCCCTGATTTCACTGCGTTGTTCCTGATGACCGATGGTGTTTCAGACCCGATGTTTGAGACCGATAAGAATCTCAACGACTATGCCAAATGGGAAGAATTCTGGAACAACCTGAAGAACGGCTTCCCCGATGATGAAATCGGAGGCGTTGACCTCACTGATGACAACGAAGCGGCGCAAGACCAGCTTCTCGGCTGGCTTGACTTCTGGAGTCCCGGAAATCATGATGACCGCACAATAGCTATACTTTACTGAATCTGATGGCCTAAAAACGGATACAATGGCAAATACCATTAAATTAACAGCTGCTGACGGCACTCCTGTGGAGTTCGTAGACGAGGTCATCGGCAGCGGCGCGATGAAGGATGTGTATTTCAGTCCCGATAAAAGTTATGTGGTCGGCTTCTTCCGCCAGCCGCAGGATGCCAATGCGAAAGACCGTCTGCAAAATATTGTGGGCAAGTACCGGGAAAAGATATTCGGCCAGATCGGCGGAGACTACTGGGAGAACCTTTTCTGCTGGCCCACCAAACTGGTTGAGTGGAACGGAAAGCTCGGAATCGTGTGTCCCGCCTACCAAAAACATTTCTTTTTCAAGGACGGGATGTTCAAGGGAAAGGAGAAGGAGGGCAAATGGTTTGCCTCGGCCAAGCTGCGCAACAAGTTTCTGTCTCCGGCCCAGAAAGGCACATGGCTTACCCACTACCACATGTGCCTTCAGATAGCCCGCGCCGTGCGCCGTCTGCACGCCGCCGGCCTGGCACATTCCGATTTGTCATACAAAAATGTGCTTGTGGACCCCGAAAGCGGCAGGGCGGCTGTCATCGACTGCGACGGCCTTGTCGTGCCCGGCAAATACCCCCCTGATGTAGTCGGCACCCCTGACTTCATCGCTCCCGAAGTGCTGCAGACCCGCTCACTGAAAGTCGGCGACCCCGCCAAGAAGTTGCCCAGCATACAGACCGACCGCCATGCCTTAGCAGTATTGATCTACATGTATCTGCTCAACCGTCACCCCCTCAGAGGCGGCAAGGTCAACGACCTCGACTCCGCGAGGGATGAGGAGCTGTCAATGGGCGAGAAGGCCCTGTTCGTGGAGCATCCTTCCGACACGAGCAACCGTCCCAAGATTCAGAACATGGCGCCCTCGGAACTGCCCCAGGGGGATGTGACGAAACGGCCCTATACGATTTGCGGCCCCTATCTGACGGAGCTTTTCAACCGCGCCTTCATCGACGGGCTTCATGATCCCTCGAAGAGACCCACCGCTGACGAGTGGGAAAATGCCCTTGTAAAGACTACAGACCTCATGCAGCCGTGCCAGAATCCCGGCTGCGAGGCACATTGGTTTGTCTTTGATAACTCAACCAAACCAAAATGTCCCTTCTGTGGTACTGAATATCATGGCCAGCTTCCGGTTCTCAACCTTTACTATTCCCCCTCTCATGGGAAGTTCCTGCCGGAGAATTACCGGCTGATGGTGTATGACAAGCAGTCGCTTTACATGTGGCATGTCAACCGTTTCATCACTCCTAATGAACGTACCAAACCTGAGGATAAGAAACCTGTCGGAGATTTCCATTTCCATAACGGCAAGTGGATACTCATCAACCGGCGACTGCCGGACATGTGGGATGTCACTCAGCAGCCCAAGCGCCAGATAAAAGTAGGTGAATTTGTGGAGTTGACCGAGGGGCGGAAAATCCTCCTGTCGGGAGAGGATGGCGGGCGTCTGATCGTAGTGCAGCTTGTGTCAAACTGATAAGCGGAAGATATGGGAAAATGCAGATATTGCGGGCGTGAGGCCGGATTGTTCCATAGCAAGCATGCCGAATGCGAGCAGCTCCATCTCAATGGGCTTGCACGCATCCGGAGCATAGTGGCCGGATGTTTTGAGCGCAAGGAGGATTTTTATCTTTATCAGGCAGAAATTCAGAAACTGTGCCGGGATGCCCATCTATCCGATGAGGATACACGCGGCTTATACTGCGAATCATTCGATGCCGCAATTGAGCGGTATCTTGATGATGGGGTCATAGACCGGAGCGAGGAGCAATGCGTAGCCCGCTTCATGCAGTTCACCGGGCTGCCCCAGCAGGCGCTCAATGCCAACAAATCCCTGGAAAAGGTGGTGCAGTCCGGCGTGCTTCAGGAGTTGCTCAACGGCCGGGTGCCCTCGCCGCGCATCACAATTTCCGGAAGTTTCCCTTTTATGCTTGACCGCAGTGAGAAGCTGCTGTGGCTGTTCCGCGATGTGACGCTGCTGATGCAGAAGGTGCGTCGGGAGACAGTGGGGAGAACACGCGGGGTCAGCGTGCGGATTTGCCGGGGCGTCTACTATCGCACCGGAGGGTTCAGGGGGAGGCCGGTCGAGACCACCTACATGCAGCGCATAGGGACCGGGAGCGTATGCCTGACAGACAAGCACCTCTATTTTCATTGCCCGGAGAAGACCCTGAAGATACCATTCTCCAAAATCCTGTCGCTGGATGCGTACTCCAACGGATTGGGAGTCCAGAAAGACGGAGCCAACGACAGGCCGATGTTTTTCGAGAACCTTGACAGCTGGTTCTGCTATAACGCGATATCCAATCTTAAATAATCCCTGAGAACATGCAGAGAGCCCATAAAATAGCCATAGCCCGCATATTTGCCGACCTCATCAAGGCTGACCGTATCATTGACACCGGCGAGATGGAGTGCTGGGAGAGGGTGTGCGCCAAATATGCCATAGACAAAGAGATTGAGACCGAGGCGCAGTACATCTCCTTCTCCGATGCGCTGGAGTCGATATGCAGCTCCGGAGTGCAGGGCCTTAAAGAGGACCTGCTGGGCGACTGCCGTTCCATGACCGTCAGCGACGGATTCTGCGCCCACTCCGAGGCATTGATAATGATCGCGCTGATTCTGATGCTTGACTCCGAGCATCCTTTCCGTGTGGAGACCTTCTCCATACCCAAGGCAAGTTTCAACATTGACATCGCCACTGCCCTGTATGTGGAGAGTGAGTATGACGCTCCGACCAACCGGGCCATAAAGGATAATTACCGGACCATCTTCAAAGAGTTGCAGCTGGCGGGGTTCCACTTCGTGTATCCCCCCAAGATTATAGAGCACTACCGGGAGACTGACCCCGGGCTGTTCCATAAGATACTGTCGTTTCTTGCCCCGTCAATGAGTGCCTCCGGAATAGAAAACGCCTACAAATCCCTGATGAAGATGACCACGGGCGTATTCTGCAAGGACTTGCTCTGCAACAAATGCGGCATTACCGATTTGCGCAACACCTATCCCTCCTTGCTCATCAAGATCGGCAACAGCTTCGTGGGCGAGGACGCATACGCCAACTATCTCAAGATAGAGGTTGACGAGGATATTGTGTGCGCAGTCCAGGCCTTCATAGACCGTTTCTGCGGGATGTTGAGAAGCGACGTGTATGTGGTCAACACATCAGAAGAGCGTGACAGCCAGTTTCATTTCCACGGATTTTACAAGCAGCTGCTTGACATCTTCCTGATACGCAAGAATATCAGAAGCCATATCGTGATTGACCCCTATAAGGAGGAGATTTTCTTTCCCGATATAGACGCCAAAGCGACGGGGCTTCACCGCAGGGAGAAAGTCTTGTACGCATTGCTGCTCTGCAGCGGCCCAGAGGGGCTGAACTTCAATCTGCCCCGCACGCCCGACGCCCTCGCAAAATACAACAAGCGCATAGCGAAGACCCGCGAGAAGTACAAGGCGATTTATTCAATGTTTGGCGGAGAGGGGGAGGGAGCGCCGGACTTAGGGGAGCCGACCATACGACGTCCCATCTTCGCCTGCCTGAAACGCTCCCTGAAGAACCTGCCCTCCCTTTACAACCCCGAAGACTACAACATCACCAAAAGCCGTGACGGCCTCTTCACCGTCAACGTCGATGAAAGCCTGATATACGTCCGGGAATTAGGAGCAGACGACCCCGTCCCCCTGAAATCCTCCACCCTCTACCGCCGCTTCCGCGACGCATAACGGATTGGCAGGGCTTGCAAAACGTAGATGAGAAGAAAGGTAGCTTATGCTATCGTCAAAGTGTTATCCTTTGTCCTCAGCCGTATCAATTAGTATTTGTTAACACTAAAAAAACATAGGAGAAATTTACGTTCTATTGGAATAATTTTATTAACTTTACAATCGAAATGAATTCCTGAATCAGGAGAATAATTGGAGGTATACAACTACAGACAACGGTGTTGGATTCGGTGTCAACTCCACGTATTTCTTCACGGACATTAGGATTGATTACAGGTAATAAGATTGAAGAAATTCTAAATAACAATATTCTAAATTTTCATTATATTATGGAAATCTCTCAAAAAGAACAACGGCTACGCCATAGAGTTGGTACAGATAGACTAATAGGATGCTATGTGATAGATTCCAAAGGGTCCAGTTGGTTTGCAGATATAAGAGGCGAACAGGGTAATACTGTGGCTATTGACGGAAATGAAGTGACTAAAATTGCATACGAGGGCACACCACTGAAGTCCGGAGTGTTTTATTCATTTGCTTGGCACTTAGAAGAAAATAACGTAGTTATAGATGGTAAGCCTGAAGTTGTAAAGAATGATGAGTTCTTACAAAAGCTATTCGAGGCCAAGCTAAGTTTGAATGGCAGTAATCTTGAAATGGCTAACAATTTCCAAAGGACAATTTTTGATGAAGTTACCGGATCGCAGCATACGTATATTTATGAACTCCTTCAAAACGCGAATGATTATCCATTTGATGATAATAAAGTTAGGGTCAATTTCATCATCACCGACAATTATTTATTCTTCACGCACACTGGTGCTCCATTTAATCTAAGAAACGTTGTTGGCATTACTTCTATCAATCAAGGAGAAAAGAAGAAGAATGTTGAAACCATCGGTTATAAAGGTATCGGCTTTAAAACGGTGTTTGTAAACAATGAATATGTATATCTCCGCTCTGGGGACTGGAGTTTTAGATTCGATAAACAGTTCTCGGAGGAACAGTTTGCAGGAGAATGCCCATGGTCTCTAATGCCGATTCCGACCAAAAAGACAGAAGTTGACGATGAAGTCAACAGTACTTTGTCATCTTTAAGCGAAGAAATGCGTGTGCAGTTTGCCATGCGACATAAATCGGATGCAAGAGCTAATCTTCCGCAGCTGGATAAAGTTTTCACCGATAACCAAATCTTATTATTCATCCCACATGTTGGCAGTGTAGATGTATATGATGGGGAAAAAAGAATTTATCATGTTGATAAAGATGATTCGAAATGGATTGTCTCTGATTTCCACTATCCAGTACCTCAGCAACTAAGGAGATGGGTAGAAGCTAATATTGACAATGGAAGTAAAGTCCCTGAAAAATTCAAGGATATTGCTAATGTTAGAATTTCCTTTGCTGTCGGACGAGATGGTACAAATATCGTACCGGTGGAAAATGCGCGAGTATATAACTACCTTCCTACAGAATTGAGACTCGGTTTTGGATTCCTCATAAATGCAGACTTTATTCCTAATGGATCCAGAAGTGGTCTTCACGATGTAGAATGGAACAACCATATCATGAGGCAAGCTGGAATCTATTTTGCTGAATGGTGGGCTTCCTTTATGAAACAAGAAGGTGTATATGACTTAAATTCTATTTTTGATCTCTTGCCGAGTTTCACCAGCAATGACTCTTACGGGAAGCTCTTCTTAGATGGATTCTTTGAGAGGATACAACAGATACCTTGTATTCCGACCAAAAGAAACGGTGCCTATAAAGTGTGCAGAATCAATGAAATTCTTCAGGATAGAATTGATTTTTTCACTCAGCCTGAGACTATAATTTCTGATGAAGATTTCTATTCGTTTTATAAGACAAATTTATATTTACCTCTCGATGGTATAAGAAATAATCCGAATTATAAACGGCTAATAGACAAATTTGGTCCCCATGACAAGAAATTTAATGTCATGGGGTTGGAACGTCTTGTCAATAATTCGCAGTTCTCAAAATGGTTAGAAATACCGGAAAATAACATTCGGTTTAATGGTTTTCTGATCTCCTCCACCTTCATTCAAGAACTGAGTTCAAGAGCCTTGTTCATTCGGAATGATGGTCATCTCGGAATTGCAGCTCAGTTGTATGAAAGTATCGATCAATATAAAGCAGATCTTGACTTCCTTGAAGATTTCTTGCCACATTTGCATGAGACAGTTCGTAGGGGATTATCAAGCTATAAGAACTGGGATAGTTTTGCAAAAACCTTTAAGCCATTTGATGCCAATAATTTTGCCCGGATGATTCTTGAAAATTTTGGCAAATATGGTGAGTGGTTTGAGGGATTAGAGGACAGTGTGAAATTTATCCATTTCTTGGCAACGACTTTCTATCAAGGAGGGTTGCCAGACAAGTTCCCTCTCTATAATCTTGAAGGTCAACTCGTGTCTGCCAAGTCCAATCTATATCAACATGATGATTTTGGTGATGAATTCTCACAGCATGTATGGATTAAATCCGATTGGCTGCAGTTTATACATGAATCATATCTTAAAAGAGACAAGGAAAGAGTATCCAAATTTTTTGAGTCCAGAAAGATAGGTTATTTAACCCCACAAAAAACCTATGTTGGATTTATAAATGACAGTAGCAGGATCCCTTATATCGCAGAAGCTATTAAAGATAAAAGAGCTTCTGTTGATTTCTATCGGTATCTATGGGACATTCAAGAACACACGCCAATCTTTTCCCCTGAGATGCGAAGCGCATATACTATCCTTGCAACGGATGGAAATACAGAAGATTGGATTCCAATTGATCAGACTATCTTCAAGAAGGATGAGGATTGGGAAGAGATTAAATGTGTGTCTTGGATGCCCGAAGGTCGATGCTGGGCACTTAAGGATTTATATTATGAAGGCCTTGACCTCAGTTCAAGTGAGAAATTTCAGTCTTATCTTGCTATAAAACAGATAGTACAAGCTTTCTCTGTGCCAGGGTTATTTTACCATTTCTCAAAAAATAAATGCTTTTCTGAAGTATTTGACAAGATTATTACGGTTGACATAAGCCGGGATTTCATGAGGTTCCTTTGGGAGTATAAAAATGATACCTACAAATACATGCAAAAGGGAGATATCTCAGGGTTGCCTATCGCAACACTTGGCACTGAGGATCTAACACCCTTGTCTGACTTTGATGAGTATCTCTTTATTCCGAACAATGAGTTAATGAGTCTCTATGAACAAAGATGGTTTGACAAAAGTTCCATTACTATAATTTCCAAGGCTTATGATGAACTGTTCGAGAGTGGAGACCAGCGATCTTTCTTTTCTATACTTGGAATAAAACGATTCAAGTTGATTCCTTTTGTTAAGGAAAGCATTCTTGCCAATTTGGATTCTATTAGAGAGCGAATCAGGGAGAAAGATAGTAATCTGTCTTTCCATAGATTTATTGCATCTATTCATGCAGAACTTTCTGAGAAGGAAACTGAACCATTAAAGTCACTGCCGATATTCATCTCCTCCTCAAAGAATGCTGACGGAATAGTTGTTGAAAGGTCAGATGATCATTATCTCCCTTCATCTTTCCTTTCCGATATTATCTCATTGGATATCGTACCCATTGAAATAATGGATTCGATTCATCCAGATTATTTTCAAACACCTGATGATGAGAAATATCTTGACACGAAACTTGGAAACGTCCGAATTGACCTTGAAGGTTTTCTTACATATTTAATTAAATGTCAAGATGAGGTATGTCAATACATAAGTGACGACAAGAGAAACATCTATTTTTGGAAATGGATGTTAGAAAATGTATGTGATTATCGAGAGCTTTCAAAATTAAAAGATTTTCCAATATTAAACAACGTTGGAGAACCTGAGATACCATCAGCATTATACATTTCGAATCAATATGATGATAGTAATATAGAATCATTCATAAAGAGATTTGTCTCAGGAGCCCGTTTTGTTTCATCCTGTTATAAAGAAAATTCAGTAGATTTAGACTGGAGGAAACTATTCTGTGCAATAGGTGTCAGGATATCAACAAAAGAAATCTTGTTCAAGGATGCATTACCGAACTTAAGCAGATTCAGAGATCGGTTTATTTTTCTTGAATTGGCTAAGTTTGTCTCAGACATCAAAGCCCGTATAGAGAGCAATGACAAATGGCTAATTGAACAATTAGCGCAAATGCAGTTGCAGTGTGACGATGATATCTTTCGCCATCCAAAGGACGTGATAATATCTGGTAAATATTTTGATATTGATAAAGAGACTTATCCGGATATTAAAATCAAGAACCTCGTGTCACCTATCTATATTGAAGATTGCGGAGAAAATCACAATCTAAGAAGACAAGTTGTCGAGTTAATGAAGTGTATCGCTGATACGTTTAAATGCGGGTGTGAGAACTCAACCCAACTAAGAAATAAGAAATTGGAGTATTTTGCATATAATCAGCAACAATATTCCGGCGATGCAAGTCACTTGAATATCATTATCGAGTTAGCGAGCGACTACCACAACGATAGTGTTGGTATCCCGGAGCTATTAAAAAGCCTCCCCCCAATTCAACTTATGAATCAAAGTGGGAAATTGTGTGCGCCAGAATCTTTATATTTTGGAAAATCTTATTCCCCACACTGTGATTTTGAAGGTAACGGAATAACAGAGCTTACTTATGTCTCAGATGCCTATAATAATGGAACAATAAACTGTTATAGGTTATTCCAATCCTTAGGTGTCCATGACTCATTCACCGAACAGAATCTTTCGTTATTGTGTAATGAGGAATTTGCTGGTTATTTTTGGACAGAATATGCCGTCAAGCATGAAAGGGAATTGATCTCCTTCTGTGACTACGAACATTTATTTAGGGTTCGTTGCATACCATCTTTCGGTGGCGTTAAGAGACCTTGTGACCTTTATCATGTCGGTAACCCCCGTCTCAATCAGATTATCGAACAAATTCCTGATGGCAAGGAGAAGCAACCCCGGATTCAGCTACCTAGCTGGCTTGATGTCGGTCTACGCAAAAGACTTTATATGGCTGACTGTTTGGAGTATCTTAAAATTGAGACCCTTCATTATCGTAAAGATGTTATGGGATGGCTGTGCGATACTCCGGATGATGTGATTAATTCGCATCGTCAGGAAATATCAAATTTTCTCAATGAGGCGACATGGTACACCAGCAAAAAGACGTGGGCCCCTTTACTCCATCTTGTGGCATTGGAATGGGCCGACGGAAGTAGTGCATTGAAAGATAGCTTTGGTGGTAACGAGTATATCTGCAATCCATCTTATATGCCTGAAACAAAGATGGCATATGATAGATTGTGTAAAATCTTAAACATTAAGATTTTGACAGAAAAGGATTTTGATAAAAAGAAATCCGGCCATTGCTATCTAGATGAGAAAGCTCGTTATGAGATTGACAAACGTTTACTTTACATTGCATATAAAATAGATAAGAAGGACTGGAAAAATCTATACAAGGAGTTTCATAAACAACTCTTTGATACGGATATGCAACAATGTGAACAAATTCTTTATTATTATAATAAAGATATAAATTCGGATGACATTTACTCTTATATTGATAATCCGGATGTCCTTTGGTATGTAGGCAAATGGGATGGAAAGCGTTTTGACAAGGTATTGGAATGGATTCTAAATACATTCCAACTTAAAAAGTACAACCTTACGAAATCTTCTCTGGAGAAAATGTTTGAGATGAGCGTAAACAAGTATCTTCTCAAATATGAAGCTGCAGCTATGCCCGAAGAGTTCCTTTCAATGCTTGATGAAGCAGATAAGGTAGGAGTAGGTATAGATACAAATGCCAATTATCAGGAAGGTGTGGGAGAAGAGTATGAAGCTAAACTTTCAGATACTCATATAAAGGAAGGAGAGGCTGATTATAATTCTCGCAAATCCTCCCCATCATCATCTTCATCCAGCCATAAGGTGGATTCTCCAGAGGAACCTGTTGAAGAGGATTACTCAACTCACACAAGAGCCAATCATTCAGCCGAAAGGGAGCAGATGGGTTCAAAAGAAAGACAGGGAACTCAGCCCAAAAATCACACATCAAGGAATCAAAATAAAACTCGTCCGACATCTTCATCTGCTTATGGTGCCTCAGAGAGCACCGGTCAATCTGCCAATGCTGATATCTCCCTTGAAGAGAGAATGGAGAAGAAGTGGGAAAGCCAAAGAAGGAAAGGGATTTCTAAACCAAAAAGTGCTGCCTTTTATCCTAAGGAGGAAGTAACGGATATTGATTTAAAAGGGAAATCCGAAAATAAATCCGAAAATCCGAATTTCTTTTCCGGGCGTTCTTGGACTGCCAGTGCGCAATCCTCATACAATAGTGCAGGGAATAAATCCGCTGAAGCCATCCACCGTCATCAGACAGAAGCAGAAAATTATGCGGAAAAGGCGAAGGAACAGTATAATCTGTTTGACATATTTCAGCAGGCTAAACCTTATTCTTTCAAGTGGTTTAAGTATCTGATGGAACTTCAATTTCAGGAAAAGGATAAGCACCTGCCGGCTCCTGTTCAAATAGATTTTCATGATTGGACTACGATTGACAATGAGCAAAAGGTGTTGAGAATTATAAGTCCTTCCAGAAACATTCCTAAGTGGTTGGAGGATGCCCAAGATGTAACTGTTACACTCCTTGGAACTTCTTCCAAGCGACTTAGCTGTGCAATTACTTCTGTTGATGGAGAAGGGATAGAACTTCTGATAAATCCCGACGACCTGACACAAATTAATGATGCAGACAAAATCCGCGTCAATGCCCAGAATCATACTAATTTTATAGATTCTCTTCAGACTAGTTTTCTTGATTTAAATTTCGAGGATGACTATCAGCTCGATGAAAATCTTCCTGAGGACATTAAATTTATATATGGACCTCCGGGTACGGGTAAGACCACTCGTCTTGTTGAAATACTATGTGAAATAGTTAAAAAGAATCATTCAGGAAATCTGAATATACTAATACTAACCCCAACAAATAAGGCCGCTGATGTTATTGCTGAAAAAATGTATGACGATACAGTCTGTCATGACTCGACAATAAGGTTCGGTTACACAGACTGTGCAAAATTGATGGGCGGTGAGTCTATTTGTTTCCAGAACAGAGATACAATGTGCCTTGAAGACCGAGACATTAACATGATGGTAACTACCATCGCTCGGTATGCCTATGACACGATTCAACCTGATGGCACTCCAATCAGTGACATAAAATGGGATTATATCATCGTAGATGAGGCATCAATGATAGACATTGTACCGATCACATATCTGTTGCATAAAGGAATAGGTGCGCATTTCATTATAGCAGGAGATCCTAAACAGATTACGCCTATACCGCAACATAATATGCCAGCCTATAATATCTACAATATGGTTGGGCTTGATAACTTCAAGGATGCTTTAGGTGGAAACGTCAGATATCCAGTTGAGGGTCTTACTATTCAACATCGCTCCATTCCTGAAATTGGCAGTCTTGTCAGTGACTTCTGCTATCAGGGATTGGTTAAAAACGATGCAAAACGGGTAATCCCGAAACCATTGGAATTAGACGGTATGCGTATAAAACATATAAACTTCCTCGGATTCAAAGTGCAAGAGATGGATTTGCTCTATGAGCTGACCCAAATTAATGAATCCGCTTTTCATCTGTATTCCGCTATATTTGCATATAATATGGTCAAGTATATTGTTGAACAAATCGGAAGGAAGTATGATATACCATATTCAATAGGTATCGTATGTCCCTACAAGGCACAGGCAGAAGCTATTCAACAAATGTTGGAGAATAGACCGTTGGATAATGACCAATGTAAGATAGTATGTGGTACGGTACACAAGTTCCAGGGGGACGAGTGCGATATCATGTTGCTTGTTTTGAATCCTCCCCACAAAACGTTTAGCGGATCTCATATCAATAATGAAAATATTATCAATGTTGCTATGAGTCGCGCCCGTGACTATCTCTTCTTCCTTATGCCCGAGAAGGAAGAAGATGGCTATCAGATTAAAGACCGTCTTGGTTCTATTATAGATATACAAGATAGGACTATTCAATTCTGTGGCGATGTGGAAAAAATTATTTTTGGTAATCCAAACTATATCTACGAGAACACAAGTATTCAATGCCACCAATCGGTCAATGTATTCTATGACACCCGGGCAAAATATGAGATACGTTTGAGTGATACGGCTCTTGATATTCAAATAAATGATTGATAAATAATGACACACCAGGAATACATAGCCACATTCCATTCTCTCATCACACATTCGGAGAATGAAGTCGTGGAGTTCAAGAAAGCTGAGCGTAATTTCGATACGGATGATCTCGGAAAGTATTTCTCAGCGTTAAGCAATGAGGCGAATCTGCGCGGAATGGAGTTCGCTTGGCTTGTTATGGGGTATCACGAGCCAACGCATGCTATCGTAGGAACATCTTTTAAGGATAGTGAGAACGAGCTGAATAAGCTTAAACATGATATTGGACTAAACTCTACGGACAAACATACATTCCGGGATATTATTCCAATAACGGTTGAGGGTAAGCGAATCCTGATGTTTAAAATTCCGGCTGCCCCCAGAAACATTGTGATCAAATGGAAGGGAATAGCTTATGGCAGAAATGGAGAGAGTTTGGTGCCGTTGAATGAATCTAAGTCTGATGAAATCAGATACCAGTCTCCCAGACCGGATTGGTCAGCTGAACTTGTTCCAACTGCTACCATTGGAGACCTCGATGAACTTGCTCTTGCTACCGCTCGAATCATGTATAAGAAAGTGCATAGCTCCACTATCCCTGCAAGCGAAGTGGATGAATGGACAGTTGAGGAATTTTTGTGTCATAGCGAAATGATGCGTGATGGCAAATTGACAAGAGCTGCGATATTGCTTCTTGGCAATCCGTTAGCCTTACAGAAGATACATCCCGCTAACGCTCAAATTACGTGGGTTTGGAAGGATAAGGACGGAGAAGTGGTTGATTATGAGCATTTCTCTATCCCTTATATCCTGACTGTGGATAAGATTTTCGGAAAGATTCGCAATAAGACTATGCGTGAGCTGCCCGGCGGAACCCTATTCCCTGATATGATGAAGCAATACGAAGACTACTCAATACGTGAGGCTCTTCATAATTGCATCGCACATCAGGATTATACTCTTGGAGGAAGAATAACAGTAGTTGAAAATGAAGGATTCCTCTTTTACAGTAATAGAGGGTCCTTTATTCCCAAAACTATTGAAAAGGTACTTAAGGAGAAGGGTCCCCAATCTGAATATCGCAACACATGTCTGGCTCACGGAATGGTGCATTTTAATATGATTGACACCGTTGGCAGGGGTATTCCCAAGATGTTCAGCGAGCAGCGACGTCGGTTTTTCCCGATGCCGGAGTATGAGATTGATACTGAAAATAAATCAGTTAGTGTGACCATTTATGGTCTCGCAAGCAATGATGAATACACAGATTTATTAAAAACAGATCTGTCTTTAACCCTTATGGAATGTCTATGGCTCGATGCAGTCAGACGTCATAAGCCCATAACGAAGGAAGCGGCTAAACATCTGAAAGAGCGAAAACTTATTGAAGGGAAGGCTCCGAGATACCACATCGCGTTATCAGTGGCTCAGAAAGCACGAAAAGTAGGACATTATACCAAGGAGACTGGCCTCAAGAAGGATGCAATGATTATGCTGGTACTGCAACTGGCAAGTAATGCCGGAGAGGGAGGTTTCCGCCGCTCAGATGTTTTTGAGTTACTTGAACAAAGCTTGGCAGTGCAATTGAATAAAGACCAGAAATTAACTCATATAACGAATCTATTAAAATCCATGCAGGCTTCTGGATGGCTCACTAAGAACGAGAGCGGGAAAAGATGGCAGATTACTAAAATGGGTTTAGCACAGCTTGATTCGTGAACGCGTTTTAACCCGTTTTTTACTCGTTTTTTACTCGTT
>CAZWVY010000002.1:47109-63297 GCA_964637105.1 uncultured Sangeribacter sp.
TTTAACCCGTTTTTTACGCGTTTTTACTCGTTTTTAACCCGTTTTTTACGCGTTTTTACTCGTTTTTAACCCGTTTTTTACGCGTTTCTTGTGCGTTATTTGTGCGTTATTTGTGCGTTTTTTACGCGTTTTTGAGGTGGAGGGAGGCGTTAGTGTATGTGTAATTTAAAAAGCTGAAATTATGAGATTGGTTATACAGCGTGTCAGCCGGGCTGCTGTGGCAGTTGGCGGGGCTGATGTTTCGCGCATCAGCAGGGGATTGATGATTCTCGTCGGTGTGGAGCAGGGTGATACTCCGGCAGATATTGAGTGGCTTGCTGCGAAAGTGGCCCGGCTCCGCATTTTCGAGGATGAATCCGGGGTGATGAACCTTTCAGTCATGGACATCAAGGGGGAAGTCATGGCAATCTCCCAGTTCACGCTCACCGCCTCAACGCGCAAGGGCAACCGCCCGTCATACATCCGCGCTGAACGTCCGGAAGTGGCCAATGGCATTTACGATGATTTCTGCCGGCAGTTGGCTGAGATGTGCGGGACTTCTGTGGCAAAAGGTGTCTTCGGCGCGGATATGAAGGTGGAGCTCGTCAATGACGGCCCTGTGACAATCATTATTGATTCGCGCCTGCGCGAATAGCAGCTGCCGGGTGCGAGTGTGTGAGAACCATTTTATTGTCCGGCACGTTAGGGTTATAAAACACATACTGTTATGACACGAAAAGAACTCACAGATGTAATTGCAGACCAAGTTGCGAAAGTCATCGCCAATCCCGGTTATTGGGGTGAGGATCCCCAGTTGAGCATAATTCCGACTACCCTTTTAGTTGGCATTGAACGCCACGATGATGCCGACCGCTCCATCGCCTTCAGTGACTATGCTATTGAGGAGGACGCGGTGGAGGATGGCGACTATTCCGAGGATGCAGCCGATTTCCAGTCTGCATCAGACCCCGACCTATATCCGATGGGCACGCTCATCGACTATGCGGCCAAGAAGCCCGATTTGAAGAAGATTGCCCGCCTGGTGGATAGGTATATCCCCCAGAAAGAGGAAAACCTCTATGCCGAATAAACCGCAGAGGCATTGAAAATATTTTCACTGCCTTAACATTTTTTAATATTACACTGTCCTGTTTCAGCAGCATTATCTCTTAATTTTGCAGCATGAAAACAGGTAAGGTGAAAATATTGACCGCTGACGGGGCTGAAGTTGACGCTGCAGCTCCTGTAATAGTTTCTGCAAGCCGAGCCACTGATATACCAGCGTTTTATGCAAAGTGGTTTTTTAACAGGCTTGAAAAGGGTTATTGCATTTGGAGCAATCCCTTTTCGGGCCGCGAGTCATATGTGTCTTTTAAAAATACCCGCTTTATCGTATTTTGGTCAAAGAATCCCAAGCCATTGCTTCCGTATATTGTCGAACTTGAAAAGCGGGGCATTCCTTGCTATGTGCAATATACCTTGAATGATTATGAAGAAGAGGGCTGGGAATCCGGAGTCCCATCGCTTGATGATAGGATTGCAACATTCAAGGCCATGACTCTCAAGCTCGGGCCGAACGGCGTGATATGGCGATTTGACCCCTTGCTTCTTACGGATGAAATCGGAGTGACAGATTTGCTGAATAAGATTCGGGGAATTGCTGAAAGGCTTAGCGGACATACTGAAAAACTTGTATTCAGTTTCGCGGATATAGAAGGTTATGCCAAGGTGCGACGTAACCTTGAAACAAGAAATATAAAGTATCGGGAATGGACAGACAAAGAAATGAGATTTTTTGCCTCTCGTTTGGCTGAGATGAATAAGCATCACGGCTGGGGGTTTCGGCTGGCTACCTGTGGCGAGAAAATTGATTTACGAGAGTTTGATATCGACCACAACCGCTGTATAGATGACGTTCAAATTGCGCGTATGGCATGGCGCGACAGCGTTCTGATGAAGTATCTCGGCATAGAGGTGCATTCGCTTGAGCCGTCCATTTTTGGAGCAAGAGAATTGCCACCGGGAGCAATTGAGCTGGACGGGCATCATTATGGCCTGCGGACTAAATCGAATCATGCTTCCGGACAACGCAAGTATTGCCAATGTATCGAGAGCAAAGACATAGGACGGTACGACACTTGCGCTCACGGTTGCTGGTACTGCTATGCCAACTCATCTCCTGAGCGCGGAGCAGCTAATCATGCCAAGCATGAACATCAACCTTTCTCTGAAAGAATATTATAACCACCCACAATATGTTAAGGACATACGATAACTGGCATAATAAATGACTCTGAAAAGGGCCAGCTTATGCGGATTTACAAACTATTTTCAAAAGAACAGGCAATATTATAATAATATGGAGAGAATTCGGGAGAGATGCAGGGGGAGTCTGGTCGGGGGCGCCGCGGGGGATGCCCTGGGGTATGCGGTCGAGTTTGATTCGCTCCGGGAGATCCGGAAGAGGTTTGGACAGGAGGGGATACGCGAGTATGAGCTTGAAAAGGGGGTGGCCCACTTCTCCGATGATACGCAGATGTCCCTCTTCACAGCTGTCGGGATTCTTGACGGTGTGGCAGCCGGCGCGTCCGGCACCCCTCTTCCTGAGGGTGCGGCAGCCGGGGGCTCAGGTGCAGGTGATTCCGGCAAGGGGGCAGCCGGGGGAGGATTGCTTGCGCATATCCGCGATGCATATTTGCGCTGGTACGATACCCAGACTATGGAGCCGGTGATTCTCAGCTCCGATTGGCTCACGTGCATACGCCGTCTTTGGGAGCGCCGCGCGCCGGGCAATACGTGCATGTCCGCTTTGGCCGTGCTCTCACGGGCGCATGGGAAGCGGCAGGTGGCCAACCGGTCAAAGGGGTGCGGAGGCGTGATGCGCGTCGCCCCGGCCGGCATATATTACGCTGCCCGCGCCGTGCAATCCGGCACGGCAGAGGGCCGGTATGTGCCAGCTGATGAGCAGGGTATGGCCGGAGCCGAACAATATGTAATGGAAGCCGGGCTCCTGGCGGGGATGGCAGCGGACCTGACGCACAAGCATCCGCTGAGCACTTACGCCTCAATGGCTCATGCAATGATAGTGGCGGAGTGTATACTCGCTGATAATATTGACCGCGAGAAATTCCGGTCTATCGTGATTGACCGCGTTTTCGGCCTCCTGGAGGGGCGTCATAAGGAGGATTCTCATCTTAAAAACCTCAAGGGGCAGGTGGAGAAGGCCCTTGACCTTGCGGTGTCAGACATGCCTGATGCCGAGGGCATACGGCGCCTCGGGGAGGGCTGGGTCGGCGATGAGGCTCTGGCTATCGCCCTGTACTGCGTCATGCGATATATTGACGATTTCGGGAGGTGCATCGTATGCGCGGTCAACCATGACGGCGACAGCGATTCCACCGGCGCTATTGCGGGCAATATAATAGGCGCGATACTCTGCTACAGCAAGATACCCTCAAACTATCTCGACTCGCTTGAGCTGCGTGATGTGCTCGTGTCCGTAGCCGATGACCTTTGCGGATGCTCGTCGGAGGAGCAGATGACGGAGCGCTACATCCATCACCGGCCTTACGGGGTCGCACGGGAGTATCTGATTTAACCCCGGAGGGGTGGCACGTATATCAATGGTGCCACCCCTCCGGGGTGTTGTAAGAAAGAGGTCCTTGCCCACCCCGGGCTGCACCCGGGGTTAACGCTGTTTGGTCCCTCCGGGACCTTATTGACAAGACTCTTTCGTGATTGACAAGACTCTTTCGTGATTGACAAAAATCTTTTGTGCCGGAGGCTGAGGGATTACTTCCAGGAGACACGCATGCGGTTGATTGCAGCGTTCTCAGCCGGAGTGGACATATGGAAATTGGGTTTGCCGGTCTTGGCCTTCATGTTGGCCAGGGCCTTGCTGGTGCGTGAGGGACGACCCGTGATTTCTGTGTCAACCTGAGCGAAGTAGTTCATCATAGGAGCCAGATTGCCCTTGGCATCCGCGCTCCATGTAGCGGCCATCTGCGCCCAAGCACCTGCGGTGCGACCCATTCTCCAGTCGCCTGCGCGCACCATGGGAGTGGCCGTTTCGTTGCGGATCTTGTCTCTCAGACGGTAAGCTAACTGTGCGGGGGAAGTGTAGAGCAGGTCTTCCACAGCATTGTCACCCTCGGAGGCAATCATGTAGTACTGCGAAGTCTGGGGTTCCGGGGATGTTGACCAGTACCAGTAATTGCTGTCATAGCTGCCGTTGCCCATCAGGGTCCAGCCATCGGAATTCTTCATCACGGGGGCAGTGAACTCCACGCGGGTCAGCTCGCCGCGGTTGCCCTGCTTGTCGAAGGCGAGCATATTAATGGTGTATGTCTCATCCTCTTCCAGCTCAGTGAGCGTCCATACGTCATTGTAAGGCAGCTCTACCTTTTGTCCGTCTTCGGGCAGTGAGCGGATTATTTCGGCATCATCAAACATGTTTATGCTGCCTGTGTAGCAGCCGAAGTAGAAGTATCCTACGGTCGAGGTCACGCCGAAGGTGGCGGCCATCGAATCAGTAAGATAGAGGGGGTCATTGACTGTCACTCGGCATCCGAGGATGACCGCAGTCTCCTGGGAGATTTCCAGGTTGGCCAGTGCCTGTCGGTCTACGTCAGTGATGGTCACTACAGTCACGCGGTCATCGAGATCCTCGTTGGCGGAATTGGTGGTGACGGTGATGGTAGTGGTGCCTACGCCCGACTTGCCCGAGAACTTGAGCCAATCCTCATCGCAGCGGATTATCCACTCGGCATCGGTCTTGATGGTGAAGGTTGCCGAAGCTCCCTTGGTTCCGGCCAGGCTCAGCGAGGATGGTGACACCTGGATTGAGACCGTTGGAGTCGGATCGGGTTCCGGCTCCGGTTCTGGATCCGGATCGCAGGCAGCAAGCCCGAGACCTAGGACCACTGCCATCAGAGTCAGCAGCCAGGAAGCCTTGGATGCGGGACGCGGAGTCCCGAAGTTGAGAAAAGATTTCTTCATAATGTGATTGTATTTAGAAATTATAGAAGTGTCATGAAACGTCTGAGTCATGCCGGGCGCACTGTCACATGCCCCAGGTCGCCAAATTGTTTATTAACAAACTATGCTGTTTCTGATAAAGAATATAAGTGAAGGTTGATACAAACATGTTCTCGCTGTCGAAGTACACATCTGCAATCTCATCAATGCGATGATCCCATGTGCAATGTGAGGTGATATATTCCTCAGCGCGTGCGAAACTGTCATTGTCGCTCCACTCTATAAATATGTCCTCCATCACTGAGAGGCGGGGATTGTAACAGAACATGACGCGTCCGATTGTGGAGGTGGGGTTAAGGTATTCCATCACCTGAAGGCCGTCCTCATCAATGCCGGTGCCATCAGGAGCGCCGAACTTCTTTCTGACCTCAGCCGGGGATGAATCCATCAAGTTTTGGAAAGCGAAGAATTCGGGCTGCACGGTCAGCCGGACATACCATGAATTGCCGTTATGGCTGATGCCGAGGAAATCGGTGCCATAGCTTAAGCCGGTGACCCGGTCGCCCGACACCTTAGCCACAGGGCTGCTCAGGGGCTCGACATCCCAGGCGCTGTGAAGCGACATTTCTACCATCTCACCCTCTACAAGCGTATATTCATCCTTGATTTTCTTGAACTCGTATGTCCCTCCGAGCTGCTGGTTGGTGAGTGTCAGCTTATTATTGTCCAGCGCATCTATGCGGTATCGCAGCGAATAAACATATTCCCCACCCAGTTCATCCATTTCCATTGCAAGAGAATTGGTATTGGCGGTATAGGCCCAGCCTCCGATTCCCGAGAAAGTCTGCTGATAGTCTACATATTCGGTCATGGCGAGGGAATTGGTGATGTTCTGCTGGTGAACGAAGTCAAACACAGTGGCCCGTCCGCCTGGATTTATGGATGCCCACTTCCCGTTGATATTGGATATGGTTATGGAGGGTGAGGGTGCATCGGGCTCGGGATCATGGTCGCACGACGCTCCAAGCATGGCCGCCAGAATGCCCGCAGCTATGTAAAGTGACTTATTCATAGGTTGCAAAAACGCTGATGGCCCTTACATCTTTCGATATGCCAATTGCCAGTTGTTTGCCGTTTCGGGTGGTCTTATACCATTTTACCAGATTGTTGGTGTAGTCGTAGGTATATTTTGAGGCAAAGAATTTATCGATTTTATCCATATCTACCCATCCCTCGAAGTGAGTTTCAATGACCTTGACTTCTCCGGACAGGTATGTCACTAAGATTCCCCGGACCTGCTGGTCAAATACAAAATAGCTACGCATAGGATTTCCGCTATTATCCTTGGTAGTATAATAGTAAGTATCGTAGACTTTGTCGAAGTCGGAGAGTTTCTTGTCGATCCAGACTGTGTAGTCATCAATATAGTTGTCAGGATCGGTTACCTCGATGCGGGCCGCCACGGAGGCATCCCCGGCTTGGGCTATGATGAAGGCGCGCCCTCGCTTGACGGCCTTTATCTCTCCGCGGGAGTCAACTGTGGCCACGGCAGGATTGGTGGATAGGTAGTCGGTCGTTTTGCCGGATTCATTGAGAACCGGTATACGCAATGACTCGCCTACAGTAACGTTTTCAGTGGCCTTGAGGCGTATGAAAGCATCGGATGCGGATATTGCCGGCAGCCATGTCTCGAGGCGTGTGGGGGTGAGCTTGGTGATTTCATACTCATCTACCTGGCGGGAACCTGAGTGGTTATTATACTGCAAGGTAAACTTCCCCTCCTCCTCAAACATCTCGCCTCTTAGTTTCTCATAGGAGCTCTTGTTGTTTTTCAACACCAGCTCCATGTCTTGCACGAAAGTGCCGTCGTCATTGAAGGTCACTGCGCTGTAACCTTTTGAAGAGGGGGTGTTTGCATATTCCAGCCACTCGCCGTGCAGGAGGGATTCGGGCTGCTTCGAGGGTTCTGGATCGGGGTCGTGGTCGCAGCCTGTTGTTAGGAGCGCTGCGAGAGTCATCATTGCCGGCCAGACTATGGCGCGGAATTTTCTTGGTGTCATTTCCTTGGGGGTTTTTATTGGAGTTATTGGAATAATTGGAGTTATTGGAATAATTGGAGTTATTGGAATTATTGGAATAATTTGTTTTAGCGGAGGATGTAACCTAAGGTTATGGCTAAGGAGTGGATATTGTGGCGGTAGGAGCTCATGCGGTTGTCGCCGGGGATGGTGAAGAGGGGAATTCGGTCAGAGTCCCAGAACTTCGCGTTTGCCCGGTTGGAGAGATCGAATGAGTATCTCACGCCGAGCTGGAAACGGCTCAGCTCATACACCACTCCTGCGCTCAGCCCGTAATTGAATCGTTTCAGAGGAGAGTCCTTGAGTTTGAAGCGGGGATATTGGGAGTATCCCATGTCACTTCCGTTTTCTTCCACTTTGGTCAGCTTCTGATTGCGTGAGTAGAGGTCTATGTCGCCGGATATGTGGTAATTGCTCATCATAACTCCTTGAGGTGAATTGTAATCGACCGCTCCTCCCATGATGTTATAGACATTGCCACGGCTGTCGGTGGAGCCATTGAGCTTCATCTTGGCCGAGAGGCCGTAGGATACGTAAGGGCCGAGATTGACGTGGAGCGAGCTGCGTTTGCTGAGCACGAAGCGGTACGAGGCCATTACGGGAAGCTGAAGCTCATGATACGTGTACTGCTCCGTGTAGACGCTCGACCGGTGCCCCATAGTGACGGTGGTCTGCGTGCTGCCCAGCACAACATTGCTCTCCGAGGCGGAGAACTTGCTGTTGTAGCGGATATAATTGTAGTCCACGCCCGTCTGTAGGTAGAAATTCTTGATAAGGCGGATGTCCACAATCAGTCCGGCTGTGAAGCCTGTCTGGCCGCTGTATCGCACATTCTCGCGGGAGTTGCCCAGTCCGTAGTTGATCGCGCTGCCGGTGAAGCCCCCCTTGGAATCGGTGGAGACCATCGGCTGCAGATAACCTGCACGCACACCCAATGATACCCTGCGCCCTCCCAGTCGGCGGTTGTAGAAGAGGGAGTCGGCGTGAGAGGTGAGGCGTATGTTGAGGTCAAGGGCCTCTCCGGCGCGAAGGCGCACCACAGTGTCCACGGGGTGATAGTTCTTTTTAGACAGATGGATGCGGTACGTGCCCGGATCGCAGCGGAAAGCCTTTATCGGCGAGAGCCCGAGGTCCTTGCCGTTGGCCGAAACCTCGAACCCGTGCTCGGGGAGAGTGGTGAGGCTGATGGTGCCGAAGAGGGGGAAGAGGGCCACGTTCTCGCGCACCGGACTGTCACCGAGTGTCACTGTCCCCTCCTTGTCCTCATACATGGAGGCCTCCACGCGGTAGGTGTGCTCCCCCTTGTTCATGCTTGCCACTACGACACCGTTCTCCACCGGGAACTCCACATCGTCTATCCATACCCCGGCATCCTCGGGGCGCACGGTCAGGGCCAGCATCTGTGTTGATGACGATGCGGGTGTCTGGCCGTCGGGAGCCGCGAGCCGGAGTTCGTAGACAGTCCCCTCTTCGATGGGATAGGGATATTGAAACATTACGGGCACATATCCCGGGTGAGAGATCGAGAGGCTTCTCGCCCCGTAAGGCACGTAGAGCCACAGCTCGCCGTCCACTTCGCGTTTCTCGACTATCCCGAGCCCGTCGGCGCGCACGGTGAGATGGTCCAGGGGGGAGATGACGCGTATCAGGGCGCAGAGGCGCCCCTCGTCATGGTCGCGCACGGGGTGCGTGACGCGCGCCATCAGGTCGTTGTCCTGCCGTATGAAGCCGGTCACATCCAGTGTGCGCTGCGCCAGGGCCGTTCCCGCGCCGACAAGTATCATCATGAGGGCGATGAGCGCCGGCCTCAGGCCCGGGCCTTTATCGCGTGTGGCGCCTGGTCCGGCGGCGGTCTGTCTTGGATTCATATTATCAATCATAGTGTTAGCGTGAAGAAGTATTGTCAAATGTTGAGGTGTGTTCGGCGGTGTTAGAGCATGAAGTCAGTGATGCCTAACCGCCCGTCGCGTGTGTCGGGGTCAAGGTCGGGCTGCCAGGTGCGCACATGTATCAGAGGCTTGTCGGGCCGGGCAAAGTCTATCATCAGGAAGAGATATCCAGTGTCGCCGTAAGAGGATGAGAAGTAATCCTGACGTATCTGGATTCCATAGATGTCAGGGTTGGTGTGCGAGCGGCGTATCACGTTGTCGGCGAAGCGGATATTGACATACTCGTTTGACCGGAAGCACCTCTCAAGATTTGCTATATACTGGTCTTTGGTCTGGCGGGTGTATTTCACGTGCCGCTGCAGCGAGGGCTTGAGGTCTCCCTTGCCGCTCGAGTAGACCGTGGAGCCGGTGATAATCAGTGCATCGTGGGAGAAAATGGAGCGGATATAGTCCAGACGCTTGAGGGCGTAGGCAGTCTTGTAGGTCTCCAGGAAGTGGACCATGAGCAGCCTGGCCCCTAAGTCCCATTCATTTCTGCGCATGATGTCGTCAACGGCGATTTTCTCAAGGCCGAAAGCCACTTCATTAAGTTTGGCATCCTTGTCAAGATACAGCACCACATCCTCGGTGAAAGTGCGGGTGTTGCCCTTGAAGGAGAAGCTCATTGGAAAGCTGCGGCACACCATGCCGTCGGAGGTTGGAACCAGTTCCACTTCCGGCTGGCGAAGCAAGCGCGCGTTGCCATAAGACATGAGCCGCGAGAACATCTCCCATCCCTGGTCGGTGCACACCCCCCTCGCCGCAGCCGCAGACTTTGAGACTATCGCCTTCTGCACGGCATCCACCGTAGCGAGGCACTTAGCCCGGTAATCAGCTGATGAGGCTGCCGCCGGCTCCGCGCTTGCGGAGACGCTCTGGCTCAGAGCCTCGCGGGCAGTGGGAAGGAGATAGGCCTCAGTGTCGGTAGTTCTGCAATTGCGCGTATTGAGCTTGAGCTGCGCCGCCGCGAGGGGCACAGGCTCAGTGGTCTGTATGACGCAGAGAAGGTCGGGGTTGATGTTTGCCTCGTCGCGGCACTCGTATTCGGCCTGGATTTTCAGCTTGGAGAGTTTTGTGCCTGCGGGCACGGCTATGTCGCCCGAGCCATCCTTGGCTGTGTGGAGCTCCGAGAGGGTCTTGCCATCCGTATGACGGTAGTTGAAATTAGTCAGGGGGCGCCCGTCTCGCGTGAAGCGCAGAGTGACATACTGCACGCCCTCCCGGGTCTCGGCCTCGGTAGCCTCGACCGAGATAGATGAAAGGATGTCCTTGATGGCGGCGAAGGCATATTGCATCATGTTGTGCTCGCCCGACTCATCCTCGAAGACCTCCAGGTCAGCGTCGGGGCAGCTGCGGAGCAGCAGGAGCGCCCAGTAGTAATCGCGGAGGGAGTCTCCCGTCTTGCCCTCCTTCTCGCTGCGTCGGGCCTCCCATATCCACTTGCGCGCCAAGGCCACGCGCTTCTTGAACATGGCGCGCAGCTCGCTGCGCTTCATGTAGCGGTAGACGGTATACTCATCTTTCTTGTTGCGCTCCACATACTCGTCCACATTGTTTAAGGCAGCCGTGGAGTAGGAGCGTATGATACTGTTGAGCTTCTCTTCGGAATTGACAGATTCTCCCTTGATTTCCTCAGTGCCGGAATAGGTGAACTGGGAGCTTACATTGACAGAAATATTGCTGACAAGGGCTGAGAGGGCGGACTGGCGCGCCTTCTCAAGATCGCGGTCAGTGCCTTGCCCGATTATGTAGTCGCTGCTCTGGGCGATGATTTTCCACTGCGCGGGCGTGATGGCGCCCGCAGCGGCTGAAAAAGCTGCAACAAGCAATAGGCAAATGCTGATAGCTTTGCCTAAATAGCTGATTTTTAGTAAATTATATGGGGGGGGTAATTTGACGCACCGATTCTCTCCAGCGGGACATTATCCGTGGAGCGAGAGATATATATTTCGGTATTATGGAGAGTCCGAGTTGCATTTCGGGCGCAAAGATAATAAAATTTTTCTGAATGTGCAAATTGGAGGAGAATTATATGGGTGAGGAGGCTGGAAAGCCTCCTCTACTTTCTTTTTTACGGAGGCTGGAAAGCCTCCGCTACTTCAGGGGTTATAGAGGTCCTTGTTGTAGTAGTCAAGGATTTCGTTGGTGGCTTTGATGGCCAGGCGGGCGCGGCTGTCGGGATTGATGCGTATGGCGGCGAGATAGTCGTTGATGGCCGAGGCGCGGTCGCCGCGTCCCCAGTGGCGCATGCCGCGCAGTGTGAGGGCCTCATCGTCTTCGGGATGTTCCCGGAGGTACTGTGTCAGCGCTTCGATGCCGTTGTCGGCATATTCGCCATTGGTGATGGCAGTCTTGATTTCCTGTAGTGTCATGGTCGCAATGGGTTAGAGGGTGTTGATACTGGGCGGTGGAGGCCGGAGTCAGACGACCTCGATATGTGAGGAGCGCACCGGAGTCTGCATGAAGAGCGATGCCAGGGCATCGAAGTTGGCCGGGGATTCCGTGGTGAGGTATCTGACTGTCCCGCCGCGCGTGCATTTCGCAGCCATTTCGGGATGCCGCTCGAGATAGTCGGCCAGGGAGTCAGCCACCAGCTCTCCCTGGGCTATGACGCGCGTCCCCTCCGGCACGCATTGCCGGATTTTGGGCATGAGGAGGGGGTAGTGGGTGCATCCGAGCACGAGCGTGTCGATCTGCGGGTCGCGCCGCATGATTTCGCCGATGTATTTGCTTACGAAGTAGTCGGCTCCCGGTCCGGAGGCCTCTCCGTTTTCCACCAGGGGCACCCACATCGGGCAAGCCTGGCCGGTGATGCGCAGGTCGCTGTAGAGCTTTCCGGCCTCCATGTCGTATGAGCGGCTGCGGATAGTGCCGGGCGTGCCCAACACGCCGACATGGCGGCTCTTGGAAACGGCCCCTAAGGCTTCGACGGTGGGGCGTATGACTCCGAGCACGCGCCGGTCCGGGTCGAGCCCCTGCAGGTCGTGCTGCTGGATTGACCTCAGAGCCTTGGCCGAAGCGGTGTTGCAGGCCAGTATGACGAGGTGGCAGCCGCGCTCGAAAAGGGCCTTGACGGCCTGGAGGGTGAACTCATAGACGATGCCGAATGATCGCGACCCGTATGGGGCGCGGGCATTGTCGCCTAAGTAGAGATAATCGAATCCCGGGAGGCGGCTCCTCATGGCTTTGAGGATTGTCAGCCCCCCGTAGCCGGAATCGAAGACTCCTATCGGACCCGGAGCTGATGGTAGCATCGCGTGCTTGACGAGTGGTGAGAAATTAAAAATATGGTTGTCACAAAAAAAGCGTGTGTGCCAAGGCGCTCTGAATGCTGCGCCTTGACACACACGGCCGGTGTCGTGTCCTTACTTGATGCCCAGTTTGGCCT
Source organism: uncultured Sangeribacter sp. (assembly GCA_964637105.1). GTDB lineage: Bacteria > Bacteroidota > Bacteroidia > Bacteroidales > Muribaculaceae > Lepagella. Next base: position 59,460 of record CAZWVY010000002.1, read on the forward strand.
TCACCAGAGAGGTGATGTCGTCCACCGGAGCAGCGTGATAGAGGGTCAGCTGGGGCTCCATGACCTGCACGAGGCTGTATCCGTTCTCCTTGGCCACAGACTCGACAGCCTGCGAGATTTTGGCGGAGATGGGGGCCATCAGCTCGGTCTGCATGCGCTGGAGGTCCTGCATGGCGGTCTGCTGGAAAGTCTGGAGCTTCTGGTCATAGTCGGCCAGCTCGCGGGTCTTGCGCTCGCGGATAGCGGGCAGCTCGTTCTCGTCCATCTTCTGGAAGTCGTCATAGAGGCGCTTCATCTCGTCCTGGAGCTTGGAGAACTCGGCCTCGTATTTCTTGGAGGTGTCAGCGAGTTTGGCCTGGGCCTCAGTAAACTCGGGCATCCCCTGCATCACGCCATCCACATTCACGAGACCCATCTTGAAGGTCTGGGCCGATGCGCAGAGGGGAAGGATGAAGGCAAGGGCCAAAAGCAGTTTCTTGATCATTTTTTCAGTTTTATAGATTTTGTTATGAGATTTCAGAATTATCACTAACAACTTAACAACTCAACAACTCATTTAGAGTAGCCGAGCTTGGCGAGCACGTCATTGCTGACATCGATACGTGGCGAGGCGAAGACGATGCTCTGCGACGAAGCGCGGTCGAAGATGGTCTGGTAGCCTTTCTCCTCGGCCACTGCCTTCACCGCGTTGTAGACATCCTCCTGGATAGGCTTCATCAGGCTCTGGCGCTTCTTGTAAAGTTCCCCTTCGGGACCGAAGTACTTGTAGCGGGCATCGGTGACCTCCTTTTCCTTGGCCACGATTTCCTCCTCGCGCTTCTTCTTCTGGTCATCGGTGAGGAATACCATCTCGCTCTGGTAGTTCTTGTAGAGGGTCTCGGCCTCCTGGGCGAGCTGATTGACCTCTTTCTCCCAGCGCTGCGAGACCTGGTTGAGCTGTTCGTTTGCCATCTCGTAGGCGGGCACATTGCGCAGTATGTAGTCCATATCCACCAGGGCATATTTCTGGGCATGGCCTGCCAGGGCGAAGCCGGCGGCGATGATGAGGGTTAAGATTATCTTTTTCATAAAATCGTTTTTTTAAGGGTTACACATCAAGACCGGAAGGCCTGCCGCTCAGGGGCGCAGGCTCCGTTAATTATGACATTGTGCCGGGGGAGGAGTTTATGCATGAGGCGAGTATTTAACAATCGTTAGTATTCCTGCGCCGCTCAGAACTCCTGTCCGAGCACGAAGTGCAGCTGGCTTCCGCCGCGCCGTCCCCACACCTTGTCGAAGCCGTAGCCCCAGTCTATTCCGAGGAAGCCGAGCATCTGGAGATAGATGCGCACGCCCACGCCGGCGGAGCGCTTGAGGTTGAAGGGGGCGAAGTCCTGCACGCGGGTCCAGCAGTTGCCCGCCTCGGCGAAGGCGAGGGCATAGATGGTGGTGGTGGGCTGGAGCATGAAGGGGAAGTGGAGCTCGAAGGTGAACTTGGAGTATGCGTAGCCCTCAGCCTTCCAGGGGGTGAACTGGCCGTTGTCATAGCCTCGCATGGAGACCGTCTCTGTGGCGTATGTGTAGCTGCCGGTCATGCCGTCGCCGCCGAAATAGAAGGTCTCGAAGGGTGAGCGGACATACTTGTTGTAGGATCCCAAGAGGCCGAAGTCAGCGCGGGTCATGAGCACGAGGGTCCACTGCCCGTCGGGGTCGGTGAGCGGGGTGAAGGTGCGCGACTTGAACTTCAGCTTCCAGTATTCGATCCACTTGTACATGTCCTTCACGGCCTGCTGGTTGTCGTTATAGTTGATTTCCTCCTGCAGCTTCTTCCAGTCCTGTTTGCGGATTGAGGACCATGGGGGAGTGAGGGTGAGGTCGATTGAGAACTCGGAGCCGCGGCGCGTGTAGATGGGGTTGTCGATGCTGGAGCGCGAGAGGCGCAGCCCGAGGGTGAGTGAATTGGCCGTGCCGTTGCGCATGAAGCGGATGTATTCCCAATTCTTGAGGTAATACCAGCGGTATGCGAGGGTGGCCTGGAACTGGAAGTAGTCATCGGGCCAAGTGAGGCGTGTGCCGTAGCCCACCGAGGCTCCCGCTATCTGGATTATCTTGTTGGGGTCGTATGCGTTCTCGTAATAGTAATTGCCATAGTTGGAGCCGTAGTTGCCCTGGGTCCAGAGGGCTGTGGAGTAGGCGTTCCAGTAATTATTGTTGTAATAGCTGGAGTTGATGCCTGTCGAGCGGCTGTAGTCGATGCCGACCGAGAGCGAGTTGGGGCGCTTGCCGCCGATCCAGGGGTCGAAGAATGAGATTGAATAGCTCTGGTAATATTTCGCGTTGGTCTGGGCGGAGATGGAGAAGGTCTGACCGTCGCCTCGCGGGATGATGCCGCGGTAGGCGGAGGGGTTGAAGAGGTTCTTCATCGAGAAATTGGAGAAGGAGAGGCCGACCTGGCCTGTGACGCCTGTCTGTCCCCAGCCGAATGAGAGCTGCACCTTGTCGTTAGCCTTGGATTCGAGATTGAAGACAATGTCGACGGTGCCGTCCTGCTCGTTGGGCTGCGGCTGTATGTCCATGTGCTCGGGGTCGAAATGGCCCGAAGCTGCGATTTCGCGCGCCGAGCGCATGAGGTCGCTCTTGGAGAAGAGCTCGCCTGGGCGCACGCGCAACTCGCGGCGGATGACCTTCTCATAGAGCTGGTCGTTGCCGTTGATGACCACGCGGTTGACGGTAGCCTGCGGCCCCTCGAAAATCCTCATCTGCAGAGCTACGCTGTCGCCGCGCACCGTCTGCTCGATAGGCACGAGCTGGAAGAAGAGGTAGCCGTTGTCAAGATAGAGGTTTGCCACGGCGTCATCATCCTCTACGGTGCGTTTCTGGAGGCGTTTCTGATTGTAGACATCACCCGGGAAGATGCCCAGCATATTGTTGAGGGCCTCTGTGGGATACACCGTGTTGCCCACCCAGGAGATGTCGCTGATATAGTATCTCTGGCCCTCGTCGACAGTGAGGTAGACATCCACCTCCTTGTCATCGTATGGCACCACGGAGTCGCTGATGATAGCCGCGTCGCGGTATCCCAACTCGTTATACTTGTCTATGATGCGCTGCTTGTCATCGCGGTAGTCACTGTCGACAAACTTTTTCTGCTTGAAGAGATTGAGCAGGTTGCCATTCTCGTTGGTCTTCTTCATGGCCCCCTTCACGCGGCGGTCGGAGAGCACGCGGTTGCCGTTGACATAAATCTTATGTACCTTGATTTTGTTATGCCGGTCCACGTCGACATCCAGGATGACCTGGTTCTCCTTGCTCAGGTCGTCATGCTGCGTGATGGTGACCTTGGCGTTCTTGAAGCCCTTTTCTGAGAAATACTGTTCGATAATCTGCTTGGCGCGGGCTATGATATTGGGCGTGAGCTGCTGGCCGGGCACCATCTTGAGCTTGTCGACAAGGTCCTTGCGCTCGCCGTTTTTCACCCCTGTGAATCTCATCTCCGACATGCGGGGCTGGCGGTGGAGCTCGATTTCAAGCCAGGCCTTTGTGCCGGCTGTCTTCTCGACATTGATTTTCACACGGTCATAGAGGCCCTGGCGCCAGAGCCGCTTGACGGCGTTCGAGATGCCGTCGCCCGGGATTTCGATTGTCTCGCCTACCGAGAGGCCCGATGTGCCGATAATCAGATAGTCATCCGTGTCGGGGACACCTGTCACCTTGATTCCGGCTATTTCATAGACCTTCGGGATGGGGGAGTATATGACATCGGGGGAATAGACAGTATCTGCGGGCGCCTCGGCGGGAGCGTCCGGTATTTCCGGGGGCGCAAGCAGGTCGTCATCGGCCTGGGCGGCATATACCGGCA
>CAZWVY010000002.1:63397-67927 GCA_964637105.1 uncultured Sangeribacter sp.
GAGCAGGGCCGAGATGAGCAGGGCCGCTACGGGGCAGAGTATGGAAGACAGCGTTTTGTTGTATCGGATCATTTCAGTCAGAGAAGGGAGTCAGTAGTTATTGGTGGGGTTGGAGGATCATCGGGCTGTGGCGACCTGTTCGCTGGTTTTGCCGAAACGCCGCTCGCGCTGCTGGAAATCGACCAGGGCCTTGGCGTATTCCACCTTTCCGAAATCGGGCCAGAGCACGGGCGTGAAGTAGAGCTCGCTGTATGCTATCTGCCAGAGCAGATAGTTGGAGATGCGCTCCTCGCCTCCGGTACGTATGAGCAGGTCGGGGTCGGGCATTCCGGCTGTAGGTAGCATAGAGGCGAACATCTCCTCATCAATGGCTGCGGGGTCTATCTCGCCGCGCCGCGCGCGGTCGGCAATGCGGCGCGCCGCCTCGGTGATTTCCCAGCGCGAGGAGTAGCTCAGGCACATGTTGAGCTGCAGCCCGGTGCAGTGGGCGGTCTTGTCGCGGCAGTCGAAGAGCTTGCGGCGCGGGCCTTCGGGTATGCGCTCGATGTCGCCTATGAGATGGATGCGCACATTGTTGCGGAGCAGTTCGGGGAGCTCGCGCTCGATAGCCCAGCCAATGAGATACATCAGGGTCTCGACCTCTTCGGCAGGGCGGTTCCAGTTTTCTGTCGAGAAGGCGTACAGGGTCAGATAGCCTATGCCGAGGTCGGAGGAGAGCTCAGTGACGTTGTGGACGCTTGTGATGCCTTCGTAATGGCCGTCGCTGCGGTTCTGGCCGCGCTGCTTGGCCCATCGGCCGTTGCCATCCATGATCATGGCCACATGGCGGGGCATGCGTCCGGGGTCAAGCTGGGAGAGTATATTCTGAAGTTCATCCATGATGTCTCATTCTTTATAGTTGCAGACGGCGCAGCGCTTGCTGAACTCGTATGTGAGCGTCACCGTCAGAGTGGAATACCAGTCTGTGTTTTTGACAAAGGAGCTCTTGATGGCGTGGGGGTCGTCGAGCACAGGGCCGTCGAGCTTGTCGGAAAAGGTCTTCTTCATCAGGAACTCAGCCCCTATATTGAGCCTCTCTTTGAGCTTGAATTTCACTCCGGCGCCGAAGGGGATGGTGAATGCCGCCCCGGTGTAGCCTCCGGTGGTCCATACCGTCATGCCCAGGCCCCCCGCGATATAGGGGGTGAAGCGCCGGAGCTTGCGGTATTGCTCGCCCATGCCGAAATTGAAGAAATTGAACTCGAAGAGTTCCGAGGCCTCGAAGAAGGTGGTGGAGAATTTGAAGTTTTCCCCTCCGGGGAGCACATCGGTCATCTGCGATGTGTCGCCCGACAGGGTGCCACCGAACACATTAGTCTTCAGCGCCAGCCGGGGATTCATCATATAGCGGAACACCAGCTCGCCTGCCACTCCGGGATTGCGAAACAGGTTGGCCGTGTTGGCATCTCCCAGATACCCGGTCATGCCGATGCCTCCTCCCGCCTCGTAGCGGTAGTCCTCCTGGGCCGTGGCGCGCCCGGGGGCGGCTGCGGCTGCAAGCAGTGTGAGGATGATAAGGAAGTATCTCATTTCTTCGGGCTGTGTGTTGGAAAACAGTGTGTCTCTGCGGCTTGTGTGCGGGCGCAGGTCATATCAGGGGGGTGAACTGCAGGCGCATCATCACGCCCCGCAGTATTTCAGTGTTGAGCGACCCGTCAGGCGCGGTGCCGCCGAATATATATATGTATGGACACTCCCAGTTCACCTTTCCGTCGGAGATTTCCACGGGGAGGCGGCGCATGGGGGCAGCCGCGGGGCCGGTGAAGGTCCAACCGGCATTGAGGTCGGCGCTCATGGGGTGGTCAAGCGTCACGCCGTCCGCTCCGGGGAGTACTGACACAGTCCCGGGAAGCTGCAGATGGCTGTCGGCTTTGCGCCAGTTGGCTCCGTTGTCGTATGTGATCCATACCTCGCGGTTGACTGATCCGTCGGCAGCGGTGCCTCCGAGCAGCATCCATATCGGATACTCCTTTTTCACCCAGGATGTCGATGAGCTGAGCAGATTGTAGTAGGGCACGAGCACGGCCCCTTCGAGAGCGGGAGCGGGAGTCTCGGTGATGACTGCCCAGCGTGTGCCGTCGAAGGCCCAGGTGTCGTTTGAAAGCTTGCCGTCGGCCAGGCGTCCTCCTGTGAGGAATCCGATGGGGCGGGTGGCCCATTTGGAAGTGAAAAGGCCGAAAGCGGTCTGACCCGAAACGGGGAATCCTGCGGCTACGGGCACCTCCGGTATGTCGGCAGTGCGCGGCCATGACGTGTGGAGGGCTCCCGCAGCATCTGCGCGCGTGCCGAGCACGACCTCGCCGTATCCTCCGGTTATTGCGGTCCACACGGCTCCTGTCGGAGTCCATGCCAGGCCATCGGCGGAGGTGTGGAGCATGCCGGAGGCGTCAAGCATATAGAGGGCCTTGTCGGAAGCCGTGAAGGTCTCTATGCGGGCTGAGGCGGGGAGGCCGGGGGTTGCATGGCTCCATGCTCCCTGAGCGGGAGTTTCGGAGGAGGCCAGGGTATACGAGCCGTCGCTCTCCTCTATCAGGCAGAGGGCCTTCCCGGCGAATTTAACGGTCTTCTGTGCCTTGGGAGTGCCGAGGCGCGAGGGAAGGGGGGAGGTGGCCAGGCGGTCCCACGCGAGGGTGTCGCTCTCCACAGTGTGGACATTCACCTTGAGCAGGTAGGAGCGTGAAGTAACACCGTCTTCCGCAGTCAGGCTGAGCACCACGCGGCCCGTGAAGTCTATTGAGTCGGAGGGGTTGACGCGGTAGTCGCTCTCACGGTCTCCGCGCTCGCCGCCGGTCATGGTGATTTTGGCGGCTGACACCGAGGAGGGGAAGGTGATGACAGGCACGAGCCGGGAAACGTCTGTCCCCTTGGGGAGCGAATCGGCGTTTGCGATCACGCGGGCGTCCAGGTCGATGGAGAAGAACACCGAGTCGAGCGTCACACCGGTGTTGGAAGTTCCCTTGAGGGTCATCGAAGTGACGGCCACGCTCGAAGAGGGGGTGTATTCCGCCGAGGCCGGGTCGCTCTCTTTGTTGCATGCCGTGAGGGCCGACATCGCTATGAGCGAGGTCAGCAGAAGCATGAAACGTGTCAATATCGCAGGTTTTTTCACGTTGCAGGATATGGTTTTTGAATCCCGGGCCACTGCAATGGAATGAGCCGGGTTCGGTTTCAAACTGCAAAATTAGCATTTATTACTAAAAAGCGGGCAAACTTTTGCCCGCTTTTTAGTGTAAGGAATGATTTTAGGTCTTTTTAACTATTTGAACCACGTTTTTGCCATACGTAACGCGCTCTGCCGGGACCCCTCCGGGGGGCAGAGGTGGCGCCGGCAGCCCTGCGCCGATGATGTCGGGCGAGGTCTCGGTGCGGATTTCGTCCCAGAGGCCTGCGGCTATGAAGCGTCTGAGCGTCTCGGCGCCCCCTTCGACCATCAGGGAGGTCACGCCGTGGTCGGCGTAGAGCATCTTCATGGCCTCGTCGAGTGGCATGGCCGAATCAAGGAGGACATGGCGCCCGCGGCGTATGCGGGCATCGCCGGGGAGGCGGGGGGAGTCCCACGTGACTTTCAGCGGGTCGGCTCCCGGCCAGAGCCGGACGGTGAGGGCCGGGTCATCGCTGATGACGGTGTCCGTGCCGACGAGTATGGCGTCCGCCTTGGCTCGCTCGCGGTGCATCCACACGGCGCTCTGGGGCGTTGACAGCCTGACGGGCCGGTAAGTCCCCGGCTGGCCGGAGGCCATGAAGCCGTCAGCGCTTTGGGCCCATTTGAGCTGGATGTAGGGGCGGCCGAGGGTGTGGGCTGCCATGAAGCGCTGGTTGAGCGCGCGGCACTCCTCGGCGAGCACGCCTTCGGTCACCTCGATGCCGGCCTCGCGCATCATGCGTATGCCGCGCCCTGCCACTTTGGGGAAGGGGTCGCCCGCGCCGACCACGACACGGGGAATTCCCGTGTCGATGATCAGCCGGGCGCATGGCGGGGTCTTGCCGTAGTGCGAGCACGGCTCGAGGGTAACATAGATTGTCGAGTCCTTCAGCAGAGGCCTGTCGGCCTCTTTGACGGAGGCTATAGCATTGACCTCGGCGTGGGGGCCTCCCCATTGGCGGTGCCATCCTTCGCCGATGATGCGGCCGTCGGGAGCGGCGATGACCGCTCCCACCATAGGATTCGGGTGGGCGAATCCCTCGCCGTTGCGGGCCAGCTGCAGAGCCCTGCGCATATATGTCTGATCTGTCATTGTCATACTTCTGGGGGTCAGAGTTATCAGAGGTATCAGAGTTATCTGGGGCTGGTGTCAGAGTTATCAGAGTTATCAGAGTTATCAGAGTTATCAGAGTTATCTGGGGCTGGTGTCAGAGTTATCAGAGTTATCAGAGTCCTCTGATAGCTCTGATAGCTCTGATTGAGTTGAGTCCTCTGATGGCTCTGATTGAGCTGAGTCCTCTGATGGCTCTGATAGCTCTGATTGAGTTGAGTCCTCTGATAGCTCTGAT
>CAZWVY010000002.1:68027-70114 GCA_964637105.1 uncultured Sangeribacter sp.
TTGAGTTGAGTCCTCTGATAGCTCTGATTGAGCTGAGTCCTCTGATGGCTCTGATCGCGCTGAGGTCCCGGTTAGCGGTTTCTGGCGGCGAGCCTCGCTCTATACATCTCCTCTTTGATGCCTCCTTTTTCAAGGAATTGGGCTTTCGCTCTCTCTATTACGCAGTAGAGCAGGTAGTCCAGCTGGTGGCACAATGTGATGGCGATGTTGCGGAACGTTTCCGCGCTGCGCTCGCGCAGTCGCGGGAGATAGTCTTCCGGTTTGTCGTGGGTCCTGGCAAACCGGCGTATCTGCGCCGTCCGGGCATCTTCTTTGCTCCATTGCTGCAAACTGTTGTGCCTCAGGAAGTCCTTGAAGTCTTCGCGCAGTTCGCCAAGACTCGCTTTGGCCACGTTTGTAAGCTTGATTTCCGTCTCGCGTGACGTGGCGGCGGCCATTGATCCTTCAACGATATTCTGTTTGCAACTGCGGGCGGCCTGCACCATCTGGTCAACGGTGCGGTCACGGTGGCGGTCAAGGTAAGTTTTGACAAAGAGGTCGGTGATGTCAGTTATGATAAGCGACAGCTTATAGACATTCCATTCCTCGAACTTGCCTGTCGGAGCTATGAAATCTAAATTGGCCATATCGGACCGGGTCACTCGAAGCCGCGCAGGCGGAGCAGGGCGTGCGCGTCGGGGTTGTGCCCACGGAAGCGTTTGAAGAGCACCATGGCGTCTTCGGTGTCGCCGGGCTGCAGGATGTTCTTCTTGAAGCTCTCGGCAGTCTTCTTGTCAAAGACTCCCTTCTTCTCGAAGAGCTCCCAGCCGTCGGCCTCGAGCACCTGGGCCCAGAGATATGTGTAGTAGCCCGATGCGTAGCCGTCATCGCCGAAGATGTGCTTGAAATAGGGGGAGCGGTAGCGGAAGGTAATCTCCTCGGGCATGCCGATCTCCACAGCCACAGCTTTCTCGAATTCGGGCACGTTGACGTTCTCGCCGTTGTTCTCGCCCCACTTCATGTCGAGCAGAGCAGCACCGGCCAGCTCGGTGGCCACGAATCCCTGGTTGAACTTGCCTGCGGCGTTGAGCTTCTTGATGAGCTCGTCAGGCATCACCTCGCCGGTCTTGTAGTGCTTGGCATACATCTTGAGCACTTCGGGAGCCGTAGCCCAATGCTCGTTGATCTGTGAGCACATCTCGACATAGTCGCGGTCTACGTTGGTGCCGGCCAGCGAGCGGTAAGGAGCTGTTGAGAGCATACCCTGGAGGGCGTGACCGAACTCATGGAATGCGGTCTCCACCTCATCGAGGGTCAGCAGCGCGGGGGCATCGCCGGTGGGGCGCGAGAAGTTGCCTACATTATAGACGATAGGACGGCGCACATCGCCCTCGCCGTAATAGCCTGCGCTCTGCATCTGCTCCATCCATGCGCCCTGGCGCTTGGTGGCGCGGGGGAAGTAGTCGGTCATGAAGACGGAGATGTGCTCTCCGGTCTTGGCATCCTTAACGTCATAGACTGTCACCTCATCCATGTATTTGGGAGCGTCGGGGAGTTCCTCTATCTTGAGGCCGTAGAGCTTCTCGGCTGCGCGGAACATTCCGTCGATGACATTGTCGAGGGCGAAATACTCGCGCACCTCGTTCTCATCGAGGTCATATTTCTCCTTCTTCACCTTGTCGGCGTAATAGTAGTAGTCCCAGGGAGCGATCTTGAAGCTGCCCCCCTCGCGGTCTACGATAGCCTGCATGTCGGCCACCTCCTCATGCGAGCGCTTCACGGCGGGCTCGAACACCTGCATGAGCAGGTTCTCGGCGGCCTCGGGAGTGCCTGCCATCACGCGTGAGGTCATCATCTGCGCGAAATTGTCGAAGCCCATGATTTTGGCCTTCTCGGCGCGGAGCTTGACAATCTTCTCTATGACGGGATAGTTGGAGTTGTCGCCGTATGAAGCGAGGTTGGTGTATCCCTTGTAGATGGCTTCGCGCAGACCGCGGTTGTCGGCATACTGGAGCACCGGCAGGCGGCTGGGGGCATGGAGGGTGAAGACCCAGAGGCCGTCGAGGCCGCGGGCCTTGGCGTCGTCGGCAGCCTGGCCCACAGAGGAG
>CAZWVY010000003.1:0-65919 GCA_964637105.1 uncultured Sangeribacter sp.
GGCAAAGAAAACCGTCGCGTCTCTTCAGAAAGGTGAAGGACGCACCTACAGCAAGGTAATCAAGATGGAAAAGTCTCCCAAGACCGGAGCTTACGTCTTCAAAGAGGAAATGGTGCCTAACGACGCAGTTCAGGCAGCCCTCAAATAATCACGGACTTTCCCTGTACCCAAACATACAAGCGGACCGCCTGAGCCCCTGCCGGGACTCGCGCGGCCCGCTCTCTTTTCAAATTCTCATCGCTTTCCCCCCCACTCTTCACACCCATTCCTCTTAGACCCCGTCTTATCCGATATGAATGATTTAGGATATATCCGTGTCGCCGCAGCAGTCCCTGCGGTCGCTCTCGCAGACCCGATAACCAATGCTGACCGCATCATCGACATGATTAAACAAGCCGAATCAAAAGGCGTGTCGCTGATAGTGTTCCCGGAGCTCTGCGTGACAGGCTACACATGCGCGGACCTCTTCAACCAGTCGCTGCTTCTTGAGCAATCCAAAATCGCGCTCGGGAAGATTGTGGAATTCACTGCCAACAAGACCTGCGCCGTCGTAGTGGGCGCTCCTCTAATGATAGAGGGTTCGCTTTATAACTGCGCGGTGGTAATCCGAAACGGGGGTGTCGACGGAGTGGTGCCCAAGACCTATCTCCCTAATTACAACGAATTTTATGAGGGCAGATGGTTCACTCCCGGGGCCATGCTTAAGACCCGCACAATCGGGTTATCCTCAATCATCAAACTCGAATTCCGGGATGATTATACAGTACCGGCAGGCACTAACCTGATTTTTGAAGTGGACGATGTGAGCTATGCGATAGAGATTTGCGAAGATCTGTGGGTGCCCTCTCCTCCATCGTCACACCTCGCCATGCAGGGGGCCGAAATCATCCTCAACCTCTCGGCTACCGATGAGAATATCGGCAAACATGCCTATCTGCTCGACCTCATCCGCCAGCAGTCAGCCCGCTGCCGCTGCGGTTATGTCTACGCCTCCGCCGGTGTCGGAGAGTCTTCGACAGACCTCGTGTTTTCCGGCAATGGCATAATAGCCGAAGATGGCTCTATCCTCGCCTCTTCGCCCCGCTTCTCACGCCAGGCTACGCTCACCACGGCCGACATCGATGTTGAGAAACTCCGCAATGACCGCCGGAAATTTGCCACCTTCGCACAAGGCAACGCTTACGCGGGAGTCGAGAGGGCGTGTGTACGTGCCAATTACGCCCCATCCTATGACCCCTTCCCGGGCGAGCTGATACCGGAGCTTATCAGCCTCGGCGCGGACTTCCCTGACCGTCCCGTCAGCCGCCATCCCTTTGTAGATTCCGACCCGGGGAGACGTGATGAAAACTGCGGCGAGATAATTTCCATCCAGACCTGGGGACTGGAGCAGCGACTTGAGGCCACGGGATGCAAGAAACTCGTCATAGGCATCTCCGGAGGTCTTGACTCCACTCTGGCCCTGCTCGTGGCCGCCCGCGCGTTCGACCGCCTCGGCCTTGACAGAAAAGGCATTATCGGCATCACTATGCCCGGATACGGCACCACTACCCGCACACACACCAACGCCACTGACTTCATGGAGCTCATGGGGGTGACCTCAATGGAGATTCCAATTTCCAAAGCTGTCGACCAGCACTTCATCGATATAGGCCAGTCAAAGGAGGTGCACGACGCCACCTATGAAAACGGCCAGGCCCGCGAGCGCACTCAGATTCTGATGGACATGGCCAACAAAACCGGCGGCATGGTGCTCGGCACGGGCGACCTCTCCGAGCTCGCCTTAGGATGGTGCACATACAATGGCGACCACATGTCAATGTATGCCGTCAACGCCTCAATACCGAAAACCTTGGTGCGCCACCTCGTGGAATGGTTTGCAGCCCATGCCGATGAAGCGACGGCCCGCGTGCTGCGCGACATCATCGACACCCCTATCAGCCCGGAGCTCATCCCGGCTGACAGTGGCGAGGATACCATCGCCCAGAAGACAGAAGACCTTGTCGGCCCCTACGAACTGCATGACTTCTTCCTCTATCACACGCTGCGAAACAACTTCGCGCCCAAGAAGATATATACCTTGGCCAAAAAGGCCTTCGCGGGTGTCTACGACAACGAGACTCTCAAGAAATGGTTGCGCAATTTCTACCGCCGGTTCTTCTCCCAGCAGTTCAAGCGCTCATGCATGCCCGACGGCCCGAAGGTGGGCAGCGTGTGCCTCTCCCCGCGCGGCGACTGGCGCATGCCCTCTGACGCCAAAGCGGCCCTCTGGCTCCGCGAGACTGAAAGCCTGGATTGACCATCCGCAAGATAAAAAGTTGCACATATCGCGATTTATTATTAACTTTGAGGTCAAGAACCAGAGTTATGGAAGAAGACCTCAAGAAAGCTCTCGCCGTCCTCCGAGATGGCGGGGTTATCATATATCCGACTGACACGGTCTGGGGGATAGGGTGCGATGCCACCAATCCCGAGGCCGTGGCCAAGGTGATGCGCATCAAGGGGCGCGAGGACGCCAAGGCGATGCTCCTCCTCGTGGGGAGCGACGGCATGCTGCAGCGTTATGTGCGCGACATCCCTGATGCCGCCTGGCAGCTGATCGACGTGGCCGATAAGCCCCTGACAATCGTTTACGACCACGTGGAGGGAATAGCTCCGGCGCTGCGCGCCGAGGATGGCTCAACGGGAGTAAGGATAACCTCCGAACAGTTTTCGCGCGCTCTCTGCAATCGTCTTGGCCGACCGATAGTGTCGACATCGGCCAATTTCAGCGGGAAGCCGACACCGCGAGATTTCAACGAGATAGACCCCGCGCTCATCGAGCAGGCTGACTACACAGTCCAGACGGGACGCGCCGGGAAGCCGCAGGCCATACCCAGCGGGATAATCAAAGTCAGCAAGGGGGATGTGATCAAGGTGATACGCTGAGATGCAGTTGAGATAATCAAGGTTTCGTCATGAAAGGAAGAATAGTCTCGGAAAGAATCCAAAGGATCTGGTATGTGGCCGTTGACTGGGTCACAGCTAACCTGGCTTTCGTATTCTTCAACGCGGCCCGATACGTCTTGGTCAACCATCATGACCTTGACTTCGAAGGCCTGATTGAGTATCTTGACACCCCCAAACTGCTGGCCGAACAGATTATCATCCCCTTGGTGATGCTCGGGGTGTACTGGCTCTCAGGCTACTACAACAGCCCCCTGCTGCGTTCACGCCTCCAGGAACTGGTCACCACGATCAGCTCGTCAGTCTTCAACACCATACTGATTTACCTTGCCCTTCTGACCAATGACCAGATAGTGCACCGCACCACCAACTGGCTCATCATAGCCATACTCTTCACATGCCTCGCCGTCTGCACATACTTGGGGCGTATCATTCTCACACAAGCGGCGCGCAGGCGGCTCAAACGCCGTGAATGGGGTATCAACACATTGATAGTAGGCAATTCTGAAGCAGCCGGGAAGGTGGCCGACAAACTGTCCGAATCGCGCGCTACGTTAGGCTTCAAGGTTGTTGGCTTTGTCGCTTTAGACGGCGAGAAGCCCCAGCGCCGGGGCAACATACCTGTCATCACATATTCCGAGATACCCGAGGCAGTGGAGCAGCTGGAGGTCGACCAGTTCATCATCGTCCCCGAGTCGCGCGACGAGGACAAGGTGCTCGATGTGGTCTACAGCCTGTTTCCTTACAACCGCTCCATCAAGATTCTGCCCGACACGCTCTCTATCATCACCTCCTCCATCCGACTTCAGGACATATACGGCGAGCCCTTCGTAGACCTCGCCTACCCCTCCATAAGCGAGTCGTCAAAGAATATCAAGAGGCTCGGAGACGTCGTGCTCTCCATGCTCGCCCTTCTGGCGCTCTCACCCCTGTACGCCCTCATAGCCCTGTGGGTGAAGCATGACAGCCCCGGACCGGTGTTCTACCGTCAGGAACGCTTAGGGCTACACCGCAAGCCCTTCAATATCCTGAAATTCCGCACCATGCGCACTGACGCCGAAAAAGACGGGCCTCGCCTTTCAACGGACGACGACCCGCGCATCACGCGCTCCGGGCGTTTCCTGCGCAAATACAGGCTTGATGAGCTTCCCCAGTTCTGGAATGTCCTGAAAGGTGACATGGCCCTCGTCGGCCCCCGCCCCGAGCGCGCTTACTTTATCGACCGCATCATCCCCCTCGCCCCCTTCTACGGGCTCATCCACCAGGTGCGCCCCGGCATCACCTCCTGGGGAATGGTGAAATATGGCTACGCCTCTGACATCGACCAGATGATAAGGCGTTCCAGATATGACCTCATCTACCTGGCCAACATGTCTGTGTCGGTCGATGTCAAGATACTTATCCACACAATCAAGACCGTCATCACCGGCAAAGGCAAATAATCCACTTTGACAACAGAAGCTGATTATGGCATATAAAGAGCATGACAACCGACTGACACGCGCCTGGGCCAAAGCTGTCACCTGGCGCGAGCGCCATATCAAGGAGAAGAATTTCGTCATTATCCTTGCGCTTGTCATCGGCATCATTTGCGGCCTGGCCTCGCAGCTCCTAAAATACCTCATCCACGCCATAGCCCATCTCCTCACCTCGCATTTCAGCGCGACTACAGAGAACTATCTCTATCTTGTTTATCCCCTCGTGGGAATCCTGATAGTGACCATCTTCGTCAGGTATGTGGTCAAAGACAATATCTCACACGGCGTGACAAGGGTGCTCTATGCCATCTCGCGCCGCAAATCGCGCCTGAAGCTCAAAAACACATACTCCTCACTCATCGCCTCCTCCATCACCATCGGTTTCGGCGGCTCTGTGGGAGCCGAGGGCCCCATAGTGTTCACCGGAGCGGCAATCGGGTCAAACATCGGCCAGGCTTTCAGGCTCTCGCCCAAGATACTCATGCTCCTTGTGGGATGCGGCGCGGCGGCGGGCATAGCCGGAATCTTCCGCGCCCCGATAGCCGGAATGCTTTTCACTCTGGAGGTGCTGATGATCGACCTCACCGGAGCGACCGTCATGCCCCTGCTAATCTCGTCCATCACCGGAGCCACAGTCTCATACGTCCTTGAGGGATATAGCGCGGAGTTCTTCTTCTCACAAAGCGAGGTATTCCACACCTCACGCATACCCTACACTATCCTGCTCGGAGTGTTCTGCGGATTGATTTCCCTTTATTTCACCCGCACTATGGGATGGCTCGAAGGCATGTTCGGCAAAATCACCCGCCAGTGGGTCAAGATTCTGGTGGGCGGAGTCGCCCTCGCAGTGCTCATTTTCCTCCTGCCTCCCCTCTACGGCGAGGGCTACGAGACAATCAACAGGCTTCTCGAGGGGAATCCTTCAGCCGTTGTAGACGGCTCGATATTCTACGTTGACAGAGACTCGGTATGGTTCGTCGCTACTTTCATCGCGGCTGTCACCCTCATGAAGGTCTTCGCCACAGCCTCAACCAACGGGGCCGGAGGCGTCGGAGGCACATTCGCCCCCTCCCTGTTTGTAGGGGCCCTCTCCGGTTTCCTCTATGCCTATATCCTCAACAATCTCTTCCCTGAGTTAGGGCTGTCGCAGAAGAACTTCGCACTCACCGGCATGGCCGGGGTCATGTCCGGAGTCATGCATGCCCCGCTGATGGCCATCTTCCTCACGGCCGAGATGACGGGCGGCTACGACCTCTTCCTCCCCCTGCTCATTGTCTCCACTTTGTCGTATATGACCATCAGGATGTTTGAGCCATACAGCATCTACACCATGCGCCTGGCCAAACAGGGCGACCTGCTTACCCACGAGAAGGACAAGACGGTTCTCACGCTGCTCAAAATCAGCAATGTCATCGAGCGCGACTGCATGTGCGTCCATCCGGAGATGAACCTCAAGCAGATGGTGGACATCATATCGCGGTCAAGCCGCAATATCTTCCCGGTGACCGATGAGAACGGGCGCCTCAAGGGCATAGTCACTCTCGATGACATACGGAACATCATGTTCCGCCCCGACCTGTACAGAAAAATGCACGTGTCGCGCTTCATGGCCATGCCCCCGACACGAATAGAGATAACGGATCCGATGGAAGTCGTGATGGAGAAATTTGACAAGACCGGCGCGTGGAACCTCCCCGTGGTCAACAACGGCATCTATGTCGGCATGGTCTCCAAGTCAAAGATTTTCACTTCCTACCGCCGCGTGCTGCGGCATTATACTGATGACTGATTATGGATAAAAAGAATCTGAAAATAGTATTTTTCGGCACGCCTGAGTTCGCCGTAGCAAGCCTCGACGCGCTCGTGAGCGGCGGTTATAACGTAGTTGCAGCGGTCACTATGCCCGACAAGGTGGCAGGACGCGGCCATAAGGTCATACAGAGCGATGTCAAGAAATATTGCGACAGCCGCGGACTGCGCTGCCTGCAGCCTCCCAAGCTCAAGGATCCTCAGTGGATCGAGGAGCTCAGGAGCCTGGAGGCTGACCTGTTCATCGTCATTGCCTTCCGGATGCTGCCCGAGGCGGTATGGGCCATGCCCCCTCAGGGCACCTTCAATCTTCACGCCTCGCTGCTGCCCAAATACAGGGGTGCCGCACCCATTAACCACGCGGTGATAAACGGCGAGACTGTCACCGGTGTCACTACCTTCTTCCTCAAGCACGAAATAGACACAGGCGATATAATCGAACAGAAGGAAATAGCCATACTGCCTGAAGACAATGTGGGGGATGTCCACGACAAGCTGATGCGCTTAGGCGCCGAGATGGTCATCGCCACTGTTGACAGTATTATCGACGGCTCCGTAACCACGCGCCCCCAGCCTGAAGGGGAGTTTACCCCGGCACCGAAGATTTTCAAGGAGACCTGCCGGATAGACTGGTCGCTTCCGGCCAAGAGAATCCATGATTTCGTCAGGGGGCTTTCGCCATACCCGGCTGCCTGGACGGTGATGACCGACAGACGCGGCAAACCGACTGACCTGAAGATATTCAAAACCGCACTCAGCGAGCATCCTCTCACAGAGGGTGCGAAGGCGGGTGAATGCCTCCGGGAGGGAAAGAATCTCTATGTAGCCGCCGGCGGACAATGGCTGCAGATCCTTGAGCTCCAGCCGGCCGGCAAGCGGCGCATGGACGCAGCCTCCTTCCTGTTGGGATACGATCCCGTGAGAATGGATTGAAAAAGCATCATGAATATTGAGCTCATGGATACAGCCAACATTTACTGCCGCATTTTCATAGATGTGCTCATCGAGCAGGGAGTCGGCACAGCCGTCTGCTCGCCGGGATCGCGCAACGCGCCGCTGCTCATAGCCGCCGCTGACCGCGAGGCACGGGAGCAGCTTGATTGCGTAGTTGTCAATGACGAGCGCACCGCAGCCTTCACGGCCTTGGGCATCGCCCTCGTTTCGCGGCGTCCGGTCGCCCTGATATGCACTTCAGGCACCGCTGTCCTGAACTACGCCCCTGCCATCGCGGAGGCTTACTACCGTGGCATACCTCTCATAGTGCTCTCCGCAGACCGTCCCGAGGAGTGGATAGACCAGGATGATTCCCAGACGGTGCGACAGCCCGGAGCCCTGGCCAATTTCGTAAAGGCTTCATATTCTTTTCCCGCCGTTCCTCCTGGAATGCCCGAAAAAGAGTGGTATGCCAACCGCATGGCCAACGAGGCCATGATGACGGCCCTGTCGGGACGCCCGGGCCCTGTGCATATCAACGTGGCCCTTGACAATCCGCTCAACGCTATGACTGATGCCCCTCTCCCTTTGCAGCGACTCATCACTCAGGAATCGGCATCCGGCTCGCTCCCCTCGCCTATAATGAGAGAATTGCTTGACGAGGCCCGGGGGCGGCGCATCATGCTCGTGGCCGGATTCATGCAGCCTGACCACAGTCTCAACGAGGCAGTCGCCCGTCTGGCGGCCCTGCCCAATGTGACCGTAATGGCCGAAAATCTCTCCAATCTGCATCTGAAGGATGATGCGTCCTCGGTGGATGCAACCTTGATGAGGCTCACCGAGGAAGAGAAGCGCGAACTCGCCCCGGAACTGGTCATATCCATCGGCGGCGCTCTCGTATCGCGCAAGCTCAAGGAATACCTGCGCAGCGTGCGCCCTTTGCAACACTGGAGCATAGGACATTCCATTTACACCGCAGACTGTTTCCAGGCCCTGACAAGAAAAATTGAGACCGGCCCGGCCCCCTTCCTGAAAAAACTGGCCGGAATGCTCCGCCATGCCGGACCGGATCACACCGGGACAGCAGGAGACTATGCCACAAAATGGCGTGCGGCGCGCCTGCGCGCACGTGCCTACATCACAGCCATGGCTGAGAAAGCCGGATGGTCCGAACTGAAGGCCTTCTCCATCCTCAGCCGCCACGTCAGCTCCGGCATCAACCTCTTCCTTTCCAACGGCACAGCCGTCAGATACGCGCAGCTCTTTCCATTCCATGCTCATGCAGCATACTGCAACCGGGGCGTCTCCGGCATTGACGGCATGACCTCGACCGCCATCGGTGCATCATTGGCTTATGGCGGCATGACACTGCTTGTCACAGGAGACATGTCGTTTGCATACGACCTGGGCGCGCTGGTCACAAGACTCATGCCGCACCGTATGCGCATTATTGTGATAAACAATGGCGGCGGAGGAATTTTCCGCTTCATCCCATCGACGCGAGACCTCCCCGCGCGCGAGAAATTCTTCTGTTCGGACCCCGCTCTGCCCGTAGAGGGCATCGCCGGCGCTTTCGGACTGGAATATATCATGGCCGACTCGCCAGACACCTTTGAGCAGGGACTCGCGCGACTGCTCAACCCGCTGAGGCGAGCCGCAGTGCTTGAGGTGAAAGTCGACCCCGCTTCAAGCGCGGAGACCCTGCTCCGGCTCTTTCAAAAAAAATCATAATACCCCGCCTCATAAGAATTTTATGTCTCAGGGGTCAAAATCCTGCAATATAAGAAACAATGATAAACTGGACTAAAATCAAAGACTATGAAGACATCCTCTTCGATCAGTGCGAGGGGATAGCCAAAATCACCATCAACCGCCCGCAGGTCTACAACGCTTTCCGGCCCAAGACCAACGAGGAGATGCTCGATGCAATGAGGATATGCCGCGAGCGTCAGGACATTGGCGTAATTATTCTCACCGGCGCGGGAGACAAAGCATTCTGCTCCGGCGGCGACCAGAATGTCAAGGGCAACGGCGGATACATCGGCGAGGATGGCGTTCCCCGCCTCAATGTGCTGGAGCTGCATCATGCCATACGCTCGATTCCGAAGCCCGTGATAGCCATGGTGAACGGCTACTCAATCGGGGGAGGCAATGTGCTTCAGGTGGTGTGCGACCTCTCTATCGCCTCCGAGAATGCTCGCTTCGGCCAGACAGGGCCGAAAGTAGGCAGTTTCGACGCCGGTTTCGGATCATCATACCTGGCTCGTTGCGTTGGCCAGAAGAAGGCCCGTGAGATATGGTTCCTCTGCAAGCAGTACACTGCGCGCGAGGCCCTCGAGATGGGCATGGTCAATGAGGTCGTCCCCTTTGACAAGCTGGAGGAAACCACCGTCGAATGGTGCCGCACGATTCTGAAACGCTCCCCCTTCGCCATACGCATGATCAAACGCGCCCTCAACGCCGAGCTTGACGGACAGCATGGCATCATGGAGTTTGCCGGCGATGCAACTCTGATGTATTACACAATGGCCGAAGCCCAGGAGGGAAAGAACGCATTCCTTGAGAAGCGTGACCCCGATTTCGACCAGTTCCCGAAATTCCCCTGACTATGAGACTGGCATACGCTCCGTATATTCTGAAGTTCAAAGAGCCTGCAGGCACTTCCCGGGGCATACTGACGGAGAAACCTACATTCTTCATCAAAATCTATGATGAGAATAACCCGGAGCTGTACGGCCTGGGCGAGTGCTCGGTGTTTCCGGGCCTCTCGCCCGAGGCCGATGGCCGCTACGGATACAAGCTCATTGAGCTGCTGGCCAACATCGCCATAGGCAAGGAGACGGATCTGAGCGGTCACTCTTCAATCATGCTCGGCCTTGAGGAGGCCATCAGAGATTTCTCCTCCGGCGGCAAAGGACTCTATTTCCGCTCCCCCTTCACTGAGGGAAAACAGGAGATAACGATCAACGGACTCGTGTGGATGGGGTCAATCGAGGAGATGACCGAGCGGGCCGCACGCAAAGTGGAGGATGGCTTCAAATGCCTGAAATTCAAAATCGGGGCGCAAGACCCCCGGCGTGAGTTTGAGATGATCTCAGCAGTGCGGTCCCTCTTCCCCGCTTCAGAGCTTGAAATCAGAATCGATGCCAACGGGGCTTTCACTCCCGATGAGGCTTTAGGACGCCTGGAGGCACTCTCCCCCCTTGAGATTCATTCATGCGAACAGCCCATAGCCCCGGGAAATCCGGCGGCTATGGCCGAAATTTGCCGCTTGTCACCAATTCCGGTGGCATTGGATGAGACATTGATCGGCATACGCACACAAGGGGGGCGCGAGACGGTGCTCGACACTATAAGGCCGCAATATATCATCCTGAAGCCCTCGCTGTGCGGCGGATTCTCCGGAGCTGAGGCCTGGATAGCGGCCGCAGAGGAGCGAGGCGTGGGATGGTGGGCCACTTCGGCGCTGGAATCCAATGTCGGCCTGACGGCAATAGCACAGTGGGCTGCTACGCTTAACACCAAAATGCCTCAGGGACTCGGAACCGGCGCACTTTACACCAATAATTTCACCACTCCCCTCTCCCTGCATGGCGACCGGCTTTCATACCTGCCGGGCGACTCCATTTCCCGCGAACAGTTTGATTCGCTCGACTGGCATTCGTGATACACCCCGGCACGACACAACAGATTATGACCTACGATGAACTGAAAAGCCAATGGACTTCGGGAGCGGAATTCCTGGAGGCACGCACCTCCGGCTCCACCGGCTCCCCAAAGATGATACAGCTGCCCCGCTCCATGGTCAAGGAGAGCGCCTGGCGCACTATCCGCGCCTTCAGCCTCACACGCGACTCACGTCTGCATTCATGCCTGTCTGCTGACACTGTAGGTGGGAAGATGCAGTGCATACGGGCCTTGGAGTTAGGGGCACAGTTCACTGCGGAGCCCCCGTCAAACACACCGCTTTTCATGTTTGGCCCCGCTGACTGGCTCACTCTTGTCTCTGTCGTGCCCTCCCAGGTGCATCATATCCTGGACCGTCTCGACAATAAGACGCTCCCTTTCATAGAAGCTCTGCTCATCGGAGGGTCGCCCATCCCCCCTACGCTGCGCGAGAGAATCGCCGCCTCCCCTCTGAGGGCCTGGGAAAGCTACGGAATGACGGAGACCGCGTCACACATTGCTGTCCGCCGGGTTTCTCACGAGGATGTGCCCTTCACCCCCCTGCCCGGCGTGGAAGTCTCACTCACTGAGACCGGCTGTCTGAGAATCCTTCTGCCCGGGCAGCAGCCTGTGGTGACCAACGACCTGGCTGCGCTCTCTCCTGAAGGCTTCCGAATAATAGGGCGATATGACAATGTGATTATATCGGGGGGAAGGAAGATTATTCCCGAGGAGATAGAGGCCATGATGTCGGCTGCAGGTTGCGAAGCGACGGTGGCTCCGGCCCCGGACGACAAGTGGGGAGAAAAAGCCGTGGCAGTCATTACCTCCGAAGAGAACAGACGACTCGCAGAGGAAGCGGCCGCGGCGATTGAGCCTCACTGGAAACGCCCCAAGGAGATAATAGTCGCGGAGAATATCCCTTTGACCCCCTCCGGAAAGACTGACCGTCCCGCTCTGAAAAGCCTTTTGGCGCGGATGAAAGCAAATAATTCTGCTTTATAACAGATTTTGTCAGATAATTTTCGTAAATTTGCATTCGATTCTCCTCTTCTATATCTGAACTGACATGCTCAAGAAAAGTACACTCGAACATATCATCAGCACCGACCTCTCGGAATTGTGGGGAGTGCTCCGACCCGAAGAAAAACGGATTATCACCGATAACTTCGAGGTCAGGGAGTTCAAGAAGAACGAAATCATATATTCCGAAGAGGAGACTCCGGAATTTTTGTGGTGCCTGCTGAGAGGCAAGGTAAAAATGTACAAGAACGGCATAGGCGCCCGCTCGCAGATACTGAGGCTATACCGTCCGGTGCAGTATTTCGGCTACCGCGCATATTTCGCCGGGGAGCCTTACGTATCCTCCACTGCCGCCGTAGAGTCTTCCAATCTCGGACGCATACCGATGAGCGTGGTGGAATCCATAATCCGTGGCAATAATGACCTGGCGATGTTTTTCATCCACGAGCTGAGCCGTAATTTAGGGGGCTCGGACACCAAAATTGTCAATCTCACCCAGAAGCATATCCGCGGACGCCTCGCTGAGTCGCTTCTGCTGCTGCTCGAGAATTACGGCCTTGAGGATGACGGCGCCACATTGAAAATCTATATGAGCCGCGAAGACCTGGCCAACCTCTCCAACATGACCACCTCAAACGCCATCCGCACCCTCACCTCTTTCGCCCAGGAGCACCTCCTGACCGTAGACGGCCGGCGTATCAAGATACTCGATGAGGCCCAGCTCCGCCGCATATCCTCCTACGGGTAAACAGTGGCCTCTGCCGCCTGATTGTGAGGATAGATGCCTATTTCCGAATGCTGAGGGTATTATCGTTCAGCCGGGTGGAATAATCCTGCATGAAGGCTTGCGCCCAAACAGTCATGCGGCGTACCTCCTCGCGGTCGTACTCACTGAGCGCATGCTCCATATAGGGGTCGTTGACCCGGTCATACACCCCCTCGGCACCGCTGAAGTCAGCCGTCATACTCACGGCATATTCTTTGCCATATAGGCGGTACGCCCCCTTGATGTACATCAATGCATATCCGCTCCTGTTCTCATCAAGCAGAGGGGTGCCTAAAGATATGTAATCCTCGTCATATTCGGCCAGGCTCAGCAGCGTCGGAGCGATGTCATACTGTCCTGCCACACGGTCGTCACGTCCGGGAGCCACTGTCCCGTCCGGAGCGTATATCATGGTGATAATATGAGGCAGTATGCCTGGCGAGTCGTAGATTGTGCCTTTGAGATCGCGGAAACCGTGGTCGCCCACAAACACAAACACCGTGTTGTCAAACCAGGGCTGCGAGGAGGCCACTTCGAAAAAGTGGCGCAACGCCCTGTCTTCATACTCCACTGTGCGCCTCATCAGATCGGCTGACCTGTACCCCTTATCATTCCAGCCTGATGGCACGCCATAAGGGCCGTGAGGATTCAGAGTAAACCATCCTGCTATGAATGGCTCCGGAAGCTGCGAGAGGTCGCGGGCTGCATATTCCCCCATCTTGTGGTCCCAGATGCCCCAGGCTCCGTCATAATCAGCCTCGTTGCCGTACTCGCTGCGCGTCACCACTTCATCGAAGCCGAAGGCTTTAAGCGTCTGGTCGATATTGAAGGAGCCATGGTTGCCCCCGAAATAAAAGCGGGTCGAATATCCCTTCTTTTTCAGCAATGCGACTGGGGCATCGAAGGTGTTGGCATAATAGGGAGAGGAGAGCAGAATCATGTCGCCGAATGTGGGAATGCCTCCGAAGATATTCGTGATTCCCTCTATTGACCGCACTCCGGTGGTGAATGTATTGGGAAACACCAGCGATGCCGAGGCGATTGAGTCCAGGAAGGGCATCAGCTGACGCACGGTGTCTCCGGGCACGGGGTTAAGACGGTCTACCCATAGCGATGCGCCGCTCTCAAGAGCGATGACCATAATGTTCTTCCTCCTTGTCACTGTGTCCGGGTGGCCCTTATGTCGTGAGTCGCGGATTTCACGGAGCCGGTCTTCGGTAAAAAATAGCATGGGAGGGATTTTGCCTTCATCATGCAGTGTGCGGATGATGCAGAAGGGGGTATTGAGCACGGCATCAATCTCGCCGGTGTCTTCGGTGTGCCACACTGCGTCGGCTATGGACAGGGGACGGCCTCCGCCGACATGCCCACGGATGCAGACAAACGTCAGACCGGCTGCCAGGATGAAAATCCCGGTCCGCGCTGCGAAGCCTCTCCATCTGCCCGAAAGCGCCAATGCGCCCCCTGCGGGCTTTATGCAGAAGGCGCTCCAGGCAAGTATAAAGGCTATGACCAGGCCTCCGATGAAATATATCCCATAGTCTTTAGCAAACGAGAGCACAATCCGGCCCATCGAAGGATCCGACCAGATGGCAGTGACGGAATGCCAGCGGAGATGCGTGGCATTAAACTGAAAAAAGGGTATGTCGGCCACTGCCGGAAGCAGCATGAGAAGGTTGCTGACCAGGTATATGATGTTGCACGCCAGAAGATACTTCTTCGCCGCCGCAAAGGGCAGCGGCAAGAACTTCATCAGTATGAACAGGGAATTGAACCATGCCCAGGCGCATAAATCGAATTGAAGCCCGTAAAACGAGAGCTCCAGCAGACGGGCTAAAGAGGGGTTTCCGGTCGCCTCAATGTTCTCATGCACAAAAGGGAACCTCAGCGCCCATAGCAGTGCGAGAGGGATAAGGAGCTGCAGCAGCGTAGCGGGATAATATTTCAGTTTTATGGTCAATCGCTCCATGCCGGTATATGTGTTAGACCCCGTCTCATAAAATTATCATGAGACGGGGTCTTAGGTTATGCTATTGTTTCAAATCGCAGAACGGATAATTCCGCGGCCCGAATTGACTACGAAATCCACTATCTCGTCTCGATAGGGCGACTCAGGCACTGTCTCCAGTATCAGCTTGACAGCTGATGTGACGTTCAGGTCGCTCAGATACAGCACCCGGTATATTTCCGCAATAGCGGCAATGTCCTCTTTGGAAAACCCGTGTCGCTGCAGCCCCACGCTGTTGAGGCCAACATAGGAGATCGGTTCACGGGCCGCCTTGACGAAGGGAGGTATGTCCTTGTTGACCAAAGCGCCCCCCTGGAGCATTATGTTGCGCCCGATGTGGCAGAACTGGTGAATCAGGCTGCCTCCGCCGATTACGGCGCAGTCATCTATGACCACCTCTCCGGCCATCTGAGCCGAATTGGAGATTATCACTCCGTTGCCGATCTTGCAGTCATGGGCTATGTGGGTATAAGCCATCAGGAGACAGTTCTCACCCACTGTGGTCGTCCCCTTCGAGGCTGTGCCGCGGTGCACTGTGGCGCATTCGCGGATAGTGGTGCCGTTGCCGACTACGGCAGTGGTCTTTTCACCCCGGAATTTAAGGTCCTGGGGCTCTCCGCCCACGGCCGCTCCGGGGTACACCGTCACTCCGTCGCCGATGCGGGCGCCGGGGAAAATGGTCACATTGTTGTATATCTTGCAGTTGTCGCCAATCTCGACATCGTCATATATGACCGAGTAATGGCCTATGCTGCAATTATTGCCGATTTTGGCGGCGGGGTCTACATGATAAGTGCTCATGTCAGGCTCGCATTACTTGTTCTTGATAATCTGAGCCATAAACTCAGCCTCGCATACGACTTTCTCTCCCACGAAGGCGTAACCCTTGACGACAGCGCAGCCGCGGCGTATCTCGGTCATGAGTGACACGCTGAGCAGCAGAGTGTTGCCCGGCACGACCTTCTGGCGGAACTTCACGTTGTCAATCTTCATGAAATATGTGCTGTACTTCTCGGGATCATCGAGGAAGTTGAGCACGAGCACCCCGGCGGCCTGGGCCATGGCTTCGACCTGAAGCACTCCGGGCATGACGGGCTCCTGCGGGAAATGGCCCTGGAAGAAGGGCTCGTTGACCGTGACATTCTTCACTGCCACCACGTGGCGGCGGTCGATTTCGATTATCTTGTCAATCAGCAGGAAGGGATAGCGGTGAGGGAGCATCTTCTTGATGCCGTTGACATCAATGAGCGGCTCGAGGTTGGGATTGTAGACGGGGGCCTGCACCTGGTTGTGCTTCACCTCCTTGCGTATCATGCGGGCGAACTTGTTGTTGACTTTGTGGCCCGGGCGTATTGCCACGACGCGCCCCTTCAGCGGGCGCCCGATGAGGGCTATGTCGCCTATGACATCCATCAGCTTGTGGCGGGCAGGCTCGTTGTCCCACTTCAGAGGCTGGGGATTGATATACCCGATATTGCTGAGGTGCTGGTGAGGCACTCCGACCATGTCGCAGATTTTGTCAATCTGCTCCTGCTCGATGGGCTTGTCGTAGATTACTATCGCGTTGTCAAGGTCTCCCCCCTTTATGAGCCCTGCCTTGAGAAGCTCCTCTATCTCGCGGACAAAAACGAAGGTACGCGCACCCGACACCTCCTGGCGGAAGTCTGCCAGGTCGTCAAGCACTGCGAACTGGTTGGGGAGCACCGGGGAATTGTATTCCACCATCACCTCTACGCTGAATCCGTCATCGGGATATACCGTGAGAGTCGCGCCCGTGGCCTCATCCTTATATGTGGTCTTCTGCTTGATGATATAGTAATCTTTCTCGACGGCAAGCTCCTTGAGGCCCACCTTCTCTATCCCCTCCACATACTCGCGGGCGCTCCCGTCGAGAATGGGCATCTCGGGGCCGTTGACCTCGATGAGGCAGTTGTCAATTCCGGCTGCGTAAAGGGCGGCCAGGCAATGCTCAACGGTGCTGACGCGAGTCTCGCCGATTCCGAGCACGGTGCCGCGCGTAGTGTCCACTACGTTCTCTGCCAGCGCCGGTATCTCAGGCTCTCCCTCAAGGTCCGTTCTCTTGAACCTTATGCCGGTGTTCTCGGCTGCGGGATTGAAGGCGGCCTCAATCATGAGGCCGCTGTGGAGGCCTTTGCCCTTCACGCTGAAGGGGGCGCTGAGTGTAAGCTGATTCATAATATATAGTCAGATATATAGTCAGTTAATTTTCTTTCTGTTTCTTTTCAAGTTCGGCCACGCGGCGGAAAAGGTCGCCGAGGCGTGTGCGGTACACTGCTGCCCGGGCGAACTCCCCTGCTTTGACCACTGGGTAACCAATCAGCCGGTTGCCATCCCCGACATGATTGGGGATGCCCGACTGCGCGCCGAATTCATTATCGGAACCTATGGAGATATGGCCTGCGAAACCGCATTGTCCGCCGACACGGTTCCGGTCGCCGATACGGGTGCTTCCGGCTACCCCGGTCTGGGCGGCGAATACGTTATCACGCCCTATGACCACGTTATGGGCCACCTGGATAAGATTGTCGAGCTTGGTGCCGCGCCCAATGACGGTGCTGCCGAATGTGGCGCGGTCAACGGTGGTGTTGGCCCCGATTTCGACATCATCCTCAATCACGACGTTTCCTATCTGCGCTATTTTCTCATATCCGTCGGGCGTGGGCGCAAACCCGAATCCGTCAGCGCCTATCACGGCTCCGGAGTGGATTATGCAGCGGGCACCTATCCTGCATCCCTCGTAAATTTTCACTCCGGGACGCACCACGCTCCCTTCGCCTATTTCAACCCCCTCGCCGATATATGCCTGGGGATACACCTTCACCTCTTTGGCAAGCTTCGCCCCTGCGCCGATATAAGCGAATGCCCCGATGTAACATCCTTCGGGAATCTCCACGCCCGGGGCGATGAAGCATGGCTGCTCTACGCCCTGCGGAGCGGGCTTCTGCGCCTGCACGAGCGCCAGGAGACGCGCCAGGGTCGAATAGGGGTCGCTCACACGCAGCAGCGCCGGACGCCCGGGGGCCGTGCGCACAGGCAGCTCCGGATCCGCTATTGCCGACTCGGGGTCGAAATCCTTGGATACGAGCACCGCCGAAGCGTTGGTGGAATGTATGAAATGGGAATACTTCGGGTTGGCGATGAAGGTTATGTCGCCCTCACCGGCCTCCTCAATCTTGCCGAAACCGCGGATTATCACCGAGGGATCACCCTCGACTTCTCCTCCGGCCAGTCCGGCGATAGCGCCTATGCTGATCTCCATATCTGTTGCTGATCGGTTGATGCAGTGTTAAATTTTGTGCAAAGTTAACAAACAATTCCAATATCACCGAAAAAATCGGCATTAAACCTTTCATAAACCGCCGTTTTGACCATCTTTGACCATAAAAAAATTTATTCTCACCCCTTTTTGAGGTTTTTAAAGAAAAAATCATTACTTTTGCACCGGATTCCGCCACCGCTCGACTCGGGCGGCATCCCCGAGACAAAATACGATTACAACAACCTAATAACAGAAACACTCAATGGAAATCTCACACATTGAACACATCGGCATCGCGGTGCCCAACCTCGAAGAGGCAATCAAGTATTACGAGAACGTGCTCGGCCTGAAATGCTACAAGCAGGAGGTCGTGGAAGACCAGAAGGTGACTACCGCGTTCTTCAAGGTAGGCGACACCAAGATCGAGCTCCTCGAGGCTACTTCCCCCGACAGCACAATCGCTAAGTTCATCGAGAAGAACGGCGGCCGCGGAGGCATGCACCACATGGCCTTCGCCGTTGAGGACGGCGTGGCTAACGCTCTTGCAGAGTGTGAGGAGATGGGCGTCAAGCTCATCGACAAGGCCCCCCGCGGAGGCGCTGACGGCCTCCAGATCGCCTTCCTCCACCCCAAGTCGACCGAGGCAGTGCTCACCGAGCTTTGCGAAGACCCCTCCAAGAAATAATCACGGAAGGCTCCTCATCTTTCCTCTCCCCTGATAACTAAACTACACAAACCTTCATCACTGACTCCATAATGAGCAAGCAAGAAGAAAAAATCCAGGAACTCATCGCCAAGCGCGCCCAGGCTCGCCTCGGCGGTGGTGAAAAGGCTATCGAGAAGCAGCACCAGCGCGGCAAGTACACCGCCCGCGAGCGCATTGACCAGCTCCTCGACAAAGGCTCCTTCGAGGAGCTCGACATGTTTGTCACCCACCGTTCCACCAACTTCGGAATGGACAAGAAGCATTACCTCGGCGACGGCGTCGTAACAGGTTTCGGCACAATCGAAGGCCGTCTGGTATACGTTTTTGCACAGGACTTCACCGTGCTCGGCGGCTCCCTCTCCGAGACAATGGCCCAGAAGATCTGCAAGGTCATGGACCTCGCAATGAAGATGGGCGCTCCCGTCATCGGCCTTAACGACTCGGGCGGCGCACGTATCCAGGAGGGTGTCAACGCCCTGGCCGGCTATTCCGAGATTTTCCAGCGCAACATCCTCGCTTCAGGCGTCGTGCCCCAGATTTCCGCTATCCTCGGCCCCTGCGCCGGCGGCGCTGTTTACTCTCCCGCTCTGACTGACTTCACTATCATGGTCAAGGGCATCTCATACATGTTCCTCACCGGTCCCTCCGTCGTGAAGACCGTGACGGGCGAGGATGTCACCCAGGAGCAGCTCGGAGGCGCATCCGTGCACGCTTCCAAGTCCGGCGTGACACACTTCGCATGCGAGGACGGCGAGGAGGCTCTGGCTCTCATCCGCAAGCTCATCAGCTACATCCCCCAGAACAATATGGAGGAAACTCCCCTCGTGGAGTGCTCCGACCCCATCGACCGTCTGGAGGACAAGCTCAATTCCATTATACCCGACAGCCCGAAGCGCTCCTACGACATGTATGACGTAATCGGCGCTGTGATCGACAACGGTGAGTTCCTCGAGGTGCAGCCCGCTTATGCCAAGAACATCATCTGCGGTTTCGCACGCTTCAACGGCCAGTCCGTAGGCGTTGTGGCTAACCAGCCCAAGGTGCTCGCCGGCGTGCTTGACTGCAACGCTTCGCGCAAGGCTGCCCGCTTCGTGCGCTTCTGCGACGCCTTCAACATTCCTCTGGTGACTCTCGTAGACGTGCCCGGATTCCTTCCCGGCACCGGCCAGGAATACAACGCAGTCATCCTGCACGGCGCCAAGCTGCTCTATGCATACGGCGAGGCCACTGTGCCCAAGGTGACTGTCACCCTGCGCAAGAGCTATGGCGGCTCCCACATCGTGATGAGCTGCAAGCAGCTCCGCGGCGATGTCAACTACGCATGGCCCTCCGCTGAGATCGCCGTGATGGGCGCCGAAGGCGCTGCCGGCGTGCTCTACGCCAAGGAGGCTAAGGAGCAGGCTGATCCCGCTGCGTTCCTCAAGCAGAAAGAGGAGGAATACACCAACCTCTTCGCCAACCCCTACAATGCTGCCAAGTACGGCTACATCGATGATGTCATCGAGCCCCGCAACACCCGCTTCCGCATCATCCGCGCCCTGCAGATGCTCGCTACGAAGAAGGTCAGCAACCCGCCCAAGAAACACGGCAACATCCCTCTGTAATCACAAATCTCCAGACAGCTCTCCCGGCTGCGGACTACGTTCCGCAGCCGGGGAGGCGTATTTCAAGAATACCCGAATATGCTTAAACATAAATTATTCGCGCTGACCCTCTGCGTGGCCCTCGGCGCGGGGTGCTACACGGCGGCCGCCCAGGATGAGCAGCCTGTCGCCACTGAAGAGGTGGCTGCGCTCCCCGACGGACAGGAGGAGATCACCGGCGACTGGGCCAACTCCACCGAGACCAACACCATCGTGGAGTCTGCCATCGCCAAGAAGATGACGCAGGCCGAAAAGGCCCAGAACGCCGCTGAAAATGATGAGTACGGCGTGGCCATCACGATAATCGCAATGTGCATCGTGCTCGCTGCCCTCGTCGTGCTCTGCATCCTCTTCCAGCTCTTCGGCAAGATCTCCACCGGCATGCTCGCCAAGAAGAAGCATGAGGTGACCGGCAACCCCGACAACAATCCCGACAACCACGAGGCGCTCGACTCGGGCGAGACCATCGCAGCTATTGCGGCAGCTCTGGCCGAACATTTCGGACAGGGCCACGACATCGAGGACACTATCCTCACCATTCGCCGCATGAAGCGCGCATACTCACCCTGGAACTCGAAGATCTACAATCTCCGCCAGACTCCCGAGCTGCACCGCAACGTGCGCTGATCAACAAATACTTCCCCGGAGACGCCGGCCAATTGCTCGGCGAATCCCGCTAACTCAACAACCACACAACAGCAGATATGAAACTCAAGGAATATAAATACAAAATCAACGGCATCAAGTTTACAGTAGGTGTCGGCGAGGTTAACGACAACCAGGTGGAGGTCCAGGTAAACGGCGTCCCCTATACCGTGGAGCTTGACAAGGCCCCCGCCACAAAGACCACCATCTCCGGCGCTCCCAAGGCCCCCGCAGCCGCTCCCCGCACCGAGCAGGGCGAGAAGGTCATCTCCAAGCCCGCTCCGGCCGCCGGCGGCGCAAATGCTGTCAAGAGCCCCCTGCCCGGCACTATCATGTCTTTCTCTGTCAAGGAGGGCGACACTGTCAATGCAGGCCAGACCGTATGCGTGCTTGAGGCCATGAAGATGGAAAACGACGTCCACACCCTGCATGGTGGCACTGTCAAGAAAATCCTCGTAGGCGTCGGCGACGCTATCCTCGAAGGCACCGACATCATGATCATCGAGTAAGGCGCTCCCGGGAGATTATTATCACCAAATCATAATTTTCACTTCGGAACGTCATGATCCTCAATGCCACATATTCTTTCGGCGAGTTCTTCTCCCAGACGCTGAAGACCTTCTGGGAATTCACCGGATTCTACAACTGCGAATGGACCAACCTGGTGATGCTGGCCGTAGGCTGCTTCTTCATCTGGCTGGCTATCAAGAAAAATTTCGAACCCCTCCTGCTCGTGCCCATCGGCTTCGGCATGCTCATAGGCAATATCCCCTTCCAGCCCGGAATGGAAATCGGCATCTATGAGGAAGGGTCCGTGCTCAATATCCTCTACAACGGTGTGGAGAAGGGATGGTATCCCCCCCTCATCTTCCTTGGCATCGGAGCTATGACCGATTTCTCCGCTCTCCTTGCCAATCCTAAGCTCATGGTGATAGGCGCTTGCGCGCAGTTCGGCATCTTCGGAGCTTACATGCTCTCGCTGCTGCTCGGCTTCGATCCCCTCTCAGCCGGATGTATCGCTATCATCGGCGGCGCCGACGGCCCCACGGCCATCTTCACCACCTCCAAGCTCAATCCCTCGATGCTCGGTGCCGTGGCAGTGTCGGCCTACTCCTACATGGCTCTTATCCCCCTGATCCAGCCCCCGTTGATGCGCCTCTTCACCACTGAGAAGGAGCGTCTGATCAAGATGAAACCGGCGCGCATCGTCAGCCAGGGCGAGAAGATTGTCTTCCCCATCGTGGGCCTCATGCTGACCTGCTTCGTTGTCCCCTCGGGCCTGCCGCTGCTCGGCATGCTCTTCCTGGGCAACCTGCTCCGCGAGAGCGGCGTGACTACCCGCCTGGCCAAGACCGCCTCTAACGCCATGACCGACATCGTGACCATCCTGCTCGGCATGACCGTGGGTGCATCGACCCAGGCTGACATGTTCCTCACCGTGGACACTATCAAGATCTTCGCTCTCGGCTTCTGCGCATTCGTCATCGCCTCCTCCGCAGGCGTGCTCAGCGTGAAGCTCTTCAACCTCTTCCTCGCTAGGGACAAGAAGATCAATCCCCTCATCGGCAATGCCGGAGTATCCGCCGTGCCTATGGCTGCGCGTATCTCCAACAACGTCGGACTGGAATACGATCCCACCAACTACCTGCTCATGCATGCCATGGGCCCCAACGTTGCCGGTGTGATCGGCTCCGCAGTCGCCGCAGGCGTACTGCTCAGCTTCCTCGGCTGATGACTCGCGGCAGCCGTCTCCGGCAATATCGCAGACGCGCTGTCCTACTAATAAAAAGGCCTCAATCCAAGTGCGGATTGAGGTCTTTTTCGTGCTTATCTCCGGCGGAAATGTTAAATGTGAGATTGCATCAAACTAATTCAAATCCTGCAGTGTTTTAATTTCGAGCCTGAGCGCCTATGGTGCACTGAGACTGATCAAACCACTATAACGTTCACCGATTATGATTACAGACAAGGTCATAAAAGAGATATACCGCAACTTCTCCAAGCCCTGCACCGACCGTGCAGAGCTTCGGCTTGATTATTTCACGGATCTGCTCAAACATCACAACATCCGGATTGACAACGATGAGATTATTATGGATAACCTTGAGGAATTCAACCCCTTCAAAAGGTTTCTTCTCAGGAGCGTCAACGCAATTCTCGAGTTTGACCGCATGGTAGCCATTGTCTTCCGCAACCATATCATTTTCTTAGGAAAGCGTGACAACCAGATGCGCATTCACATGAAGCCTGAAAAATCAAACTCACTCTTCAACCGCATCTTCGGCCGCGGCGACTGACTGCTCGCCCCTCAAGGGCCCATTCAGACACCCGCAATGAGAGAGGCGGAAATATAAGTACCACCCTCCCAATCATAACAAAACTATGAAAACACCGAAAAACCTGACGGCCATATTGCTGGTCGCGTTAGCAGGACTGTTCTTTGCCACCTCCTGCACTTACAAGGTCTACGACAACGGGCCGCGTCACGAATACGTCTATAAGAATAAACCTAAAAAGGCAAAGAAGCCCAAAAAGCCTAAAAAACCGAAAAAGGCCCATCACCATGACAACCGCCCCGGCGGCCATCACCGTCATTGATTGATAAGCGAGGACACCCCGTGTGAAACTCGGGGGAGAGAGCAATATAAAACCGTCCCGGAGGGGTGGCACAAAGATCTTTGTGCCACCCCTCCGGGACGGAGTCCTATATTACCCTCCCCACAAATCAGAGGGCCTTACAGCTCCATTTCATCAAAGCCTTCGGGAAGCTCGTCATCATTATACTGGCTGTCTCCGAAAAAATCCTCATCAAGGTCGGTAGCAACTCTTTTAGCCGCCTCGTCAAGCTTCGAATCGAACTCCTCTATATCCATTGACTGGCGCGGAGGATTGCCCCGCTTAAGCGTGCATACGGGCTCATGCAGCGTTCGGCCCGGGATTTCCTCCTTCATCTCCATGAAGAAAGAGCGCTCCGTCAGATAGTCGAACACGAACATGAGCTTCTGGCCCTCCTCTTCAATCATCTCATCAAGGGGCGTATCTTCCATCAGCCACAGGTCGCGGTCGCTTGAGGTGTCGCCCATATCTTCCAGTGTGATTTCTTCGTGCACCCCCCAGTCATCGTCACAAAGGAAGAAAGAGTTCATCTCGTCCTTAGTGTAACCCACGCTGTCGAGCACGGCATTGCGCAGGTCAAGGAAGGATGCCGAAGCATCAATCTCAATCTCACGCGCGAAGTTGCTCACTTCGTCGCTGACCAGTTTAAATCTGTAAACCATCTGTATATGAGTATGTTTAGTTTCGTATTGCAGTTAGACAACAGTTTCGGATGCGAATTTATAACATTTACATCAATCTTGCAAGCTATACCGCAAAAAAAGTACTGCGCCTCTTTGACGCACCTCTTTTCCACACTGTTCCACTCCCCAAGATGCAGCCTGTAACATATTACAAATCGAGTGCATTATAATGTGGCTGCCTGTTATCCGCAAAGAAAAATGTAATAAATCCGATTCATGATTTGCATATTAACCGTATTTTTCGTACCTTAGTGCGATAAAAAGATTTCTATGGAAGAATTGACCAGCTTCATTAACCTTCAAACCGACTTCGGTTTCAAGAAAATCTTCGGCACCCCCGAGAATAAAAATATTCTCATCAGATTTCTGAATGCTCTGCTTGGAGACCAAGTGGTGACTGAGGTAATATATCACGATAAAGAGATGCTTCCTGCGTCTGAACAAGGGAAACGTATCGTCTATGACATTTACTGCACAAGTCAGGACGAGACGCATCACTTCATCCTGGAGATGCAGAATATATACGAATCACCTT
Organism: uncultured Sangeribacter sp.; assembly: GCA_964637105.1. Classification (GTDB taxonomy): domain Bacteria; phylum Bacteroidota; class Bacteroidia; order Bacteroidales; family Muribaculaceae; genus Lepagella. The sequence goes on from CAZWVY010000003.1 coordinate 24,735, forward strand.
TTGAGGACAGAATTCTATACTATACTGCCAAGGCTATAGCAAGTCAAGGCAAATCCGGATGGAAATATCGATTGAAGCCCGTAATTTCAATCGTGGTTACGGACTTTGATTTCGGGCACATGAAGAAAGCTTTAGTCCATGATGTGCGGGTCGCTGATATCACAAGTGGCGATGTCTTGACAGATAAAATGCGAATCATGCTGTTATCCTTGAAACAAATTGGGGAAAAAACCTGGAGAGAATGCAAGAATGAAGTAGAACAGTTTTTATATCTGATTAAAAATATGGACAAATTGGACAAGAATTCGGAGATTTACCGCAGCAAGGCATACCAAGAGCTTTTCGATGCAGCAGAGACGGAGCATCTTGCAAAGGAAGACGTTATAGCCTATAGTCAATCGCTCCAACGCCTGCATGATTTCCAGTCAGGTCTTGCATATGCCAGGGAAGAATCCTTCGAAGAGGGCAGAGCAGAGGGCAGAGCAGAGGGCAGAGCGGAAGGCAGAGTAGAGGGCCTTCGGGAATCAGCAAGAAATATGCTGAAAGCGGCTCTTGACCCAGAATTAATTCATCGGATAACCGGACTTCCGCTCGAAGATATTCTCTCCCTTAAATAACCCCTCATTTAGTGCTTCATTGAAATATGGGCATATATGAAAGGTTCGGCGAGCTTCCGGCGGCAGAAATTACGGAAGAGGTCAATGAGGCGCTGGCGCACTGTTCGCGCCTGGTGATTACTGCGCCTCCGGGCGCCGGCAAGTCTACGCTGCTGCCCCTCACTATCTTGGAAAATCTTCCGGAAGGCAAAATTCTCATGCTCGAACCCCGCCGGATTGCTGCTCGTCAAGTTGCTTCGCGCATGGCCGATATGTTGGGTGAGAAAGTAGGTCGCACCATTGGATATCGGGTTCGATTTGATACCAAGGTCTCCCCTCTTACCCGTATCGAGGTTATAACAGAAGGTATTCTGGAACGTATTCTGATTCAAGATCCCACCCTCGAGGGCGTGGCGGTCGTCATCTTCGATGAGTATCACGAGCGAAGCCTCTCCTCGGATCTTTCATTGGCCCTGACCCGAGAAATACAAAATGTCCTCCGGCCCGACCTCCGGATTATCATAATGTCGGCTACAATAGATTCCGACTTGATAGCATCACGACTGGTAGCACAGCAAATCCAGAGTCCGGGCAAAAACTACGAGGTTAAAATCGAATATGGCCGTGACTACGATATCAGGGAATGTGCGGCAGAAGTTGCCGGAGTCGTTAAGAAAGCTTTACATAATCATGAAGGGAATATCCTTGCTTTCCTGCCGGGACAGGCGGAGATACTTAAATGCCGGGAGATACTTTCAGATAGATTGGAGAATGTCGAGATTCTGACACTTTACGGAATGATGCCGCCGGCTGACCAGCAAAGGGTCCTGTCTCCATCCAAAGATACGAAGCGGAGGGTCTTCCTGGCCTCTCCAATCGCCGAGACCTCACTTACCATCGAGGGCATATCCGTAGTCATTGATTCCGGACTGCACCGCACTCCGGTCTTTAACCCCTCCACTACTCTAACCCAACTGGAAACTGTCCGGATTACGATGGATATGGCTGTCCAGCGCGCCGGACGCGCCGGACGTCTGATGAACGGCGTATGCTACCGGCTGTGGACCAAAGCGGCTGAGTCCAGAATGAAAGAGAGCCGACATCCCGAAATAGAGACTTCAGATCTCGCCTCGATGTTATTGACTGTGGCAGCCTGGGGCGAGACCGATCCGCTGCGGCTGCCCTGGATTACCCCTCCTGCCCCCGGTCATGTGGAGAATGCCAAGAAGCTCCTCCTGGCACTTGAAGCCATAGATAAGTCAGGAAGACTGACGGAAAAAGGTAAACGAATCGCCGCTCTCCCCTGTCATCCTCGAATCGCTAACATGCTTGCGGAAGCGGATCACACCACTTCCCTTGCCTGTGATATAGCAGCCCTACTCGAAGAAAAAGACCCGATAAAGGATGAGACAGATGCCGATTTGACCACCCGTCTCGCCACATTGCACCAATTTCGCAAAAGCCGCCTCTCCGGAGTGTGGAAGAGAATTGACAGCATCGCTTCCCAATACCGCCGCCTTACCCATGCATCATCACCCCCTCGCATGCTGGTGCACGAGGAAATAGGCAGACTCGTTGGTCTGGCCTTTCCGGAAAGAATCGCTATGCGCGCCGGTAACGGACAATACCGCATGGCCCAGGGAGGAAACCTCGTGTGTCTTCATCCCACGGATGACCTTGCACGGCACGAGTTTCTTGCAATAGCTTCAGTAGGAAGCCGCATCTATTTGGCAGCCCCCATAGATAAAGAATATGTCATGTCCCTGGGCAAGTGGACTGAGACAGCATCGTGGAACGCCCGCGAAGGAAAAGCAGTCGCAAGAGAAGAATTGCGGCTCGGTTCGCTGATTTTATCTACGCGCCCCTTAAAAGGGGATGCGGGCCCCCGGATTATTGCTGCTATAGCTGAAGCTGCTCCCAAAGAGGGTCTGTCAATGTTTGATTTCAACGATGACGTTGAAGAACTTCAGCTCAGGATTCAGACCGCCTCTGCATGGCATCCGGAATTGGCTCTGCCCGATGTTTCCACCGAAGCGCTTCTTAATTCAGCGGACTCCTGGCTCCCCATGTACATAGGAAAATCCACCTCCGCCCAGGAAATGAAAAAAATAAATCTGACGAAGGTGATTCTCGGGTTGTTGAGCTATGACCAACAGCAGGCGTTGGAAAGATTAGCCCCCTCCTTTATCCTGCTCCCTTCGGGCCGACGGGCCAAGGTACGGTACAGAAAAGGAGCGGACGCACCCGTGGTCAGTGCCCGTCTGCAAGACTGTTTTGGTATTCTGACCACTCCAATGGTTGATGGAGGAAAACGTCCCGTCCTTATGGAGCTCCTCTCACCGGGATTCAAGCCCGTGCAGCTCACACAAGACATGGAAGGGTTCTGGCAAAACACCTATCATGAAGTGCGCAAGGAGCTACGCCGCCGCTACCCTAAACACCGCTGGCCCGAAGACCCGCTCTCTTATGCCTCAGACACCTGAGACCCCGTCTCATATGATTTTTATGTCTCAGGGGTCTAAGTCATCACTCACTGACTTATATCTCTCTGAACGTAGCCCTTCATTTCCGAAAAAAATTTGCATAATCGGAAATTAGTTACTACTTTTGCGTTCCGACACAGCCGTTTCCGACACAGCTGTGTCGGAAACGGCTGTGTCGGAACGCAAAAGTCAACAAATATGAAGTTTTTTGATAGAGAGAAAGAAACCGGGATACTGCAGGAAGTAAAGAATCTCAGTCATGAAAATGCGCAATTTACTGTACTGACCGGACGTCGCCGCGTCGGCAAGACATGGCTCGTCACTCACGCGTATCCCCAAGACGATTTACTATACTTTTTTGTGGCAAGAAAATCTGAAACCGAATTATGCAAAGGCTATGCAAAGGAAATAGAGGCAAAACTCCATGTCCCACTGCTTGGTGCTCCTGAAAGCTTTGCAGAAATCTTTGAGTTCCTGATGAAATATTCCCAAAACCATCCGATAACATTATTTATCGATGAGTTTCAAGATTTTTTAAGAGTAAATAAATCCATCTTCAGCGACATGCAACGGATATGGGATCTTTATAAAGAAAATTCTAAGATGAACCTGATTGCAGGCGGTTCGATATATACCTTGCTGTCTAAAATCTTCAGGGATCAAAAAGAACCTCTCTACGGTCGCCAGACAAGATTTCTGAACATAAAACCCTTTAAAACTGCCGTTATCAAAAACATCCTGAACGCCTATAATCAAAGTTATAAGCCCGATGACCTTCTTACACTATACATGTTGACCGGAGGTGTGGCAAAATATGTCAGTTCATTGATGGACACAAATGCCGTCACTTCGGAAGCGATGATTGAACGTGCGCTCTCAGAAGATTCACCTTTCATATTGGAAGGAAAAAACCTTCTGCTCGAGGAATTCGGGAAGGATTCATCTGTCTACTTTTCCATACTGAGCGCAATCGCATCCGGACGCAACACACGCAATGAGATAGAGACAGCCGTGGGAAAAGAAGTAGGCGGATACCTGTCTAAACTTGAAGAAGATTATAACCTGATTACCAAATATCTGCCCGTATTGACCCCCAATTCATCAAAGAATGTGCACTACGAACTTGACGATATGTTTTTCAAATTCTGGTTCCGTTTTGTATACAAGTATAATTACATGCTTGAGATTGGGAAATATGACAAACTAAGGGAATTGGTAATGCGTGATTATAAGACATACAGTGGCCATGTTTTGGAAAGGTATTTCCAAAACAAACTTGCGGAGGAGGCTGACATCACGCGCCTTGGAAACTGGTGGGATCGTAAAGGAGAGAATGAAATAGACATAATAACGGAAAATGAACTTGTCGGCAAACTTGTATTCTATGAAGTGAAAAGGCAGAAAGAGAATATCTCTATAGGTGAACTAAAAAAGAAAGCCGAAGCCTTCTTCACTAAAAATAAGATATCAAGTAAGTATGATGTCGAATACAAAGGGTTGACATTAGAAGACATGTAAAATGGTAAAATAAAAAGGATGCTGTCCATGCATGGACAGTATCCTTTTTTACTATTTAGATTTTATAATGTATTATTTGACTTCCTCGAAGTCAACATCGGTGATGTCCTTCTCGCTGGGGTGCTCGCCCGGAGCTGCCTGCGCGTGAGGGTCAGCGCCTGCTCCGGCTGCCCCCTGCTGGGCTGCGTAGATGTCCTGGGCTGCTGCCTGGACTGCATCATTCAGAGCCTTCTCGGCAGAGTCGATGTCCTCTACGAGCTGCTGCTTGTGCACCTCTTTCAGGCGGTCAAGCGCGCTCTGGATGGAAGCCATCTTGTCGGCGGGAACCTTGTCGCCCCACTCCTTGATCTGCTTCTCAGTCTGGAAAATCATTGCATCTGCGTGGTTGAGCTTGTCAGCACGCTCCTTGGCCTTCTTGTCGGCAGCCTCGTTAGCCTTGGCCTCGTCACGCATGCGGTTGATCTCAGCCTCGCTCAGGCCGCTCGATGCCTCGATACGGATAGACTGCTCCTTGCCGGTAGCCTTATCCTTTGCGGATACATTCAGAATGCCGTTGGCATCGACCTCGAAGGTCACCTCAATCTGGGGCACTCCACGCGGTGCGGGAGCGATGCCGCCGAGATTGAACTCTCCGAGCAGCTTGTCATCGGCTGCCATAGGACGCTCGCCCTGGAGCACGCGGATAGTCACCTCAGGCTGGTTGTCGGCTGCGGTCGAGAAAGTCTCGCTCTTGCGGGTAGGAATGGTAGTGTTGGCCTCAATAAGCTTGGTCATCACGCCGCCCATTGTCTCGATACCGATTGAAAGGGGCACAACGTCAAGAAGAAGCACATCCTTCACATCGCCGCTGAGCACGCCGCCCTGGATAGCTGCGCCGATTGCAACAACCTCATCCGGGTTCACGCTCTTGTTGGGTTCCTTGCCGAATATCTCCTTCACCTTTTCCTGGATGGCGGGGATACGTGTCGAACCGCCGACGAGGATAACCTCGTCAATCTGGCCGGCCAGGAGGCCTGCATCCTTGAGGGCCTGCTCACACGGAGCTGCCACTGCGTCGATCAGCTTCTCTGCGAGCTGGTCAAACTTGGCGCGGGTCAGGGTTACCACAAGGTGCTTAGGACCTGTTGCCGTAGCAGTGATATAAGGAAGGTTAATCTCGGTAGAGGTCGAGCTCGAGAGCTCAATCTTGGCCTTCTCGGCAGCCTCTTTCAGACGCTGCATAGCCATCGGGTCCTGACGGAGGTCTACCTCCTCCTTAGCCTTGAACTCATCTGCGAGCCAGTCGATGATCACGTTATCGAAGTCGTCGCCGCCCAGGTGGGTGTCACCGTTGGTCGACTTCACCTCAAATACTCCGTCGCCGAGCTCGAGGATGGAGATATCGAATGTGCCGCCTCCGAGGTCGAACACTGCAATCTTCTGCTCCTTCTCGCTCTTGTCCAGGCCGTAGGCCAGGGCAGCTGCGGTAGGCTCGTTGACGATACGCTTTACCTTCAGGCCTGCGATCTCGCCGGCCTCCTTGGTAGCCTGGCGCTGGGAGTCATCGAAATATGCAGGGACGGTGATGACAGCCTCGGTCACCTCCTGGCCGAGGTAATCCTCAGCAATCTTCTTCATCTTCTGGAGGATCATAGCGCTGATCTCCTGCGGAGTGTAGTCGCGGCCGTCGATATCAACCTTCGGGATATCGTTCTGGCACACTACCTTGTAGGGGACACGCTTGATCTCATCCTGCACCTGGTCGCACTTCTCGCCCATGAAACGCTTGATGGAGTAGATGGTACGGGTAGGATTGGTCACTGCCTGACGCTTTGCAGGATCGCCTACCTTACGTTCGCCGCCGTCTACAAACGCCACTACAGAGGGCGTTGTGTTGCGGCCTTCATTGTTAGGAATCACTACGGGACCTTTGCCTTCCAGTACGGATACGCATGAATTTGTGGTTCCCAAGTCGATACCAATAATCTTTCCCATGGTTTCTATAAATTTAATGTTATGTTTTTACGGTTTATGTTTTTCAGAGTATCGGGAATCTGTACTTGCGGTTCTCGAATCTCGGTTATTTTCTCTCTTCTGCTTTATTAACAAATAGCGTGCGAAATGTTTCACTCCCTGCGCCAAAAAGCAGACGATATTAACATATATTACTGTATATCTGAATATTAAAATAATATTACAAATTTATTCAAGTTTTGACAAATCTGTCAAAAATCGTCTGCTGAATGTCACTGTATGCCGGGCTGTAGCATAATTTATTGCAGGATATTTGCATATATCGCCAAAAAATTAGTAAATTTGCAGTCTACTTCCACCTCGTGCCCGGCAAAGTCTCTGCGCCGGGTGCGGAAACGCAGTTTTGTACAAACCGCACAGTATAACATATGAAGCTTCTACAAGAAAAACTGGGCCGTTACGATGCCCCTCAGAAAGCTAAGGCCGCAGGAATCTATCCCTATTTCCGCCCGATTTCGAGCGAACAGAATACTGAGGTGATGATGAACGGCAAGAAAGTGCTCATGTTCGGCTCCAACAGCTACATGGGCCTCACCAACCATCCCAAGGTAATTGAGGCCGCTATCGAGGCCACCAAAAAATATGGCACCGGCATGGCCGGTTCCCCCTTCCTCAACGGCACCCTTGACATCCACAAGGAGTTCGAGGCCCGCATAGCCGACTATGTCGGCAAGGAGGATGCGATGCTCTATTCCACCGGCTTCGGAGTTAACCTCGGAGTCGTCTCCACCCTCACAGGCCGCGAGGACTATGTCATACTCGACGAGCAGGACCATGCCTCTATCATAGAAGGCCGACGCCTCTCATTCTCCAATTATCTGAAATATAAGCACAACGATATGGAGTCGCTTGAGAACCAGCTCAAGAAATGCGACCCCGACAAGGTTAAGCTTATTGTCAGTGACTCCGTTTTCTCTATGGAGGGCGATGTGGCCAACATTCCCGAAATCGTGCGCCTGGCCAAGAAATACAATGCCTCTATAATGATTGACGAGGCACACGGCATCGGCGTATTCGGAAAGGGTGGCCGCGGAGTGGTCAACCACTACGGCCTCCAGGACGATGTTGACCTCATCATGGGCACATTCTCGAAGTCCTTTGCCTCCCTGGGCGGATTCATTGCCACCGATAAGGAAATCACTAATTTCCTGCGCCATCACTCGCGCTCATATATCTTCACGGCAAGCATCACCCCTGCCTCCACCGCAGCCGCCAATGCGGCGATGGACATCATGCTCGCAGAGCCCGAACGCCAGGAGCACCTTTGGGAAATCACCAACTACGCCCTGGAGTCCTTCCGCAACATGGGCTGCGAGATAGGCCATACCTCCACTCCCATCATTCCCCTCTTCATACGCGATGACTACAAGACCTTCCACGTCACTCACGACCTGCTCGAAGAGGGAGTCTTCGTAAATCCTGTCGTCACCCCCGCCGTGGCCCCGCAGGACACCCTCATCCGCTACTCCCTCATGGCCACTCACACCAAAGAGCAGGTGACACGCTCGCTCGAGGCCATTGAGAAGGTGTTCCGCAAACATGGAGTGCTGAAATGAAGTTCACGCTTGAGGCCGTCGCCCCCGGCTCCGCTGCGCGCGCCGGGCAGTTCACTACAGCCCACGGCACCGTGCAGACCCCCATTTTCATGCCTGTCGGCACGGCAGGCACAGTCAAGGGCGTGCACCAGCGCGAGTTGCGCGATGACATCAAGGCCCAGATCATACTCGGCAATACCTATCACCTCTATCTCCGCCCGGGCCTGGATGTGCTCAGAGCGGCAGGCGGACTGCATAAGTTCAACGGATGGGAGAAACCGATTCTGACCGACTCGGGAGGCTTTCAGGTTTTCTCCCTCTCAGGCATCCGCAAACTCTCCGAGGAGGGGGCCCACTTCAGAAGCCATATCGACGGCTCGAAACATCTCTTCACCCCTGAAGGTGTCGTGGACATCGAGCGCGCCATCGGTGCCGACATCATGATGGCTCTCGATGAGTGCCCTCCGGGCGATTCAGACTATGACTATGCTAAAAAGTCCTTGGGCCTCACCCAGAGATGGCTCGCGCGCGGATGGAAGCGATATAAGGAGACCGAAGGCCATTACGGCTACTATCAGTCTTACTTTCCTATCGTGCAGGGGTGCGTATATCCCGATTTACGGCGCGAGTCAGCGAAATATGTGGCTGACTTCGGAGCAGACGGCAACGCCATCGGCGGCCTCGCTGTCGGCGAGCCGACCGAGAAGATGTACGAGATGATAGAGATTGTCAACGACATCCTCCCTGCTGACCGTCCCCGATATCTGATGGGCGTGGGCACTCCGGCCAACATCCTGGAGGCAATTGACCGCGGAGTGGACATGATGGACTGCGTGATGCCCTCGCGCAATGGCCGCAACGGCATGATATTCACGCGCCATGGCATCATGAACATGCGCAACCTCAAATGGGCGAAGGACTTCTCTCCGCTCGATGAGGGGGGCGCCGCATGGGTCGACGAGGTGTATTCCAAGGCATACGTCCGGCATCTCTTCCACGCCAATGAGCTGTTAGGAATGCAGATAGCTTCAATCCACAATCTCGCCTTCTATCTCTGGCTCGTCGGCGAGGCCAGACGCCATATTCTCGAGGGTGATTTCGCCCAGTGGAAAAAAGGAATGGTCGAAGCCGTCACCAGGCGACTGTGATTATTGCCACGCCATCTCTTGAATGTGATGCCATCTCTTGAATGAGCGCATGAAGTTTACCGTCAACATACCCCCTATGCTCCTCTCCCCTTTCCGACGCCGGAAGGGGGAGAAGCGCAATTTGCGCCTCTTCAAGATTCTTGACCTCTACATTCTCCGGAAGTTCCTCGGCACCTATTTCATGGCCACGCTCCTCTTCCTGGCCGTGATAGCCATGTTTGATGTCACCGAGAAACTGGACGCTTTCCTCACAGCTCCCCTCAAGGAGACCCTTTTCGACTATTTCCTCTCGTTCCTCCCCTATTTCGGCAACCAGCTCTCCCCTCTTTTTGTCTTCATCTCGGTAATATTCTTCACCACCAAGCTTGCCGGCAACTCCGAGATCATAGCCATCCTATCCAGCGGCGTGAGCTTCAAGCGCCTCCTGCGCCCATATATGATCGGCGCTGCCGTCATAGCGGCGATGACATTCGCCCTGACAAATTACATCATACCTCCGACCAACGTCAACCGTATCAAGTACACCAACAAGTACGTGCGCAACAAGAGCGTGCAGACCGGCACCAACATACAGCTTATGGCCAGGCCCGGCGAAGTGGCGTTTATCGGCAGGTTTGAAAACTCCAACAAGACCGGCTACCGCTTCTCGCTCGATAAATTCGACGGCAAGAAGCTCGTGTCCCGCCTGACGGCCCAGACAGCCGTCTATGACTCCACCCGCCTATACCACTGGACCATGCATGACTACATGATCCGTGACTTCAACGGAATGCGCGAGCACATTCGGCGAGGAGCCTCACTCGACACAATCATTCCCATTGAGCCGCGCGATTTCCTGATTTCGGTCAATGACCAGGAGACGCTGACCACTCCGCAGCTCACAGAGTATATCGAGAGGCAGAAAATGCGCGGCGTAGCCAATATCAAAGGCTTTGAGATAGAGAAGGCCCGCAGGTACGCTTCGACTGCGGCCGCATTTATCCTCACCCTTATCGGCATGTCCCTCTCGGCCAAGAAATCAAAGGGAGGAATGGGCATCAACATCGGACTGGGCCTCCTGCTGAGTTTCAGCTACATCCTCTTCTCCACAGTCACCAGCTCCCTGGCTGTGTCAGGCTATGCATCGCCCGAAGTGGCGATGGAGATACCCAACATTGTATATCTCATCATCGGCATCATCCTCTACCGGCGCGCCTCGAAATTCTAAAGCAACAGAGAGTCACCGTATAAAAAGTGCCGCTGAGTCAGTCAGCGGCACTTTTTATACGGTGACTCTCTGTTTGTTACTTTTTCAGAAGGTCGTGCACGAACTCATAGTCGGGCTCCTCGGTGATTTCCTTGCAGAGGGAGGTGCCCATCACCTTGCCATCCTTGTCGATGACCACGACGCCGCGCGCGAACAGGCCGCGCAGAGGGCCGTCGAGAATCTCGACACCATAGTTCTGACCGAAATCGCTGCGGAATGCAGAGGCCGTGCGCACATGGTCAATTCCCTCAGCCGCGCAGAAACGGGCTGCTGCGAAAGGCAGGTCCATCGATACGCAGAGCACCTCAGTGTCTGCATACTCGCTTGCATCCTTGTTGAAACGGCGCACCGAAGCGGCGCACACATCAGTGTCGATTGAAGGGAAGATGTTGAGCACGACGCGCTTGCCGCGAAGGTCATGGAGCGCAATCTCGGAGAGATCGCGGCCTACAAGCGCGAAGTTGGGAGCCTCCTCGCCTGCCTTGGGCAGTGCGTGAGCGATATGTATGGCGTTGCCGCCTAAGGTTACAGTTTCCATTGGTAATCTGATTTAGATAATATGTTACAGCACTATAACCCCGGCTCCCCTCCTATTGTTCGCTCAGGAGTGCAATTCCTCATAGCCGATGCGGAAGAACCGCTGGGAGAAATCACGAGGCCGGACCACTTCGCCACCGCTTAACACCAGGTCAAGGTCAATCGGCACATCCCCGCGCAGTCTGCTCGCCAGGTCTCTGCCGTGGAGCACTTCATATCTTTTCAGCCTGCGGTTAAGCTCGGCATCCGGCAGAGTGGTCACCCCTGCCACAACGGCATTTAGATACGGGCGCGTTCCTCCCCCGGCCGCCGGAGTCTCATATACGCTCGAGGCCCTGCCGCCGCTCAGAAGTCCAAGGAGCTCTCTGATAGCATCTGCCATGGCCGCGTCCCGGTCGCCGCAATTGCTCCCAACGCCTATCACCACCTCCCTGGGCTCAGGCTGCCCGGGCCCTGCGGCAGACGTTTCCTGCTCAAGACTTACTGGCTCTGCGTTCATTTCACACTTTGCCTGTTGTCAGAGTCAGGCCCTTTTCGGAGAGTGATGACAGTAATCTCAGGAGTCGCGCCGATGCGGAAAGGCATACCGACTTCGCCGCTTCCGATGTTGACATAATTGTGCACCTTCTGCCCCCTGTTGTTAGTCCGCTCAAACATTCCGGCCCACTCCTCATACCGGTATTGCGCCGGCGACCAGCGCCAATTGCCCGACTCAAGCATCATCTGCATGGCATGCGTATGACCCGAAAGGGTCAAGTCGATGTTCGACTGACGCGACACCACCCACCTCCAGTGAGACGGGTCATGGGTAAGGAGTATCTTGAAGCGGTTATCATTGAGGTGCATGATAGAGTCCTCGCTCATGGCATACGCTTTCTCCAGGTCAGCATACTGCTGGAAAGGGGGCAGTCCCCAGTTCTCTACTCCGAGGAGCACCAGCGTGTCGCTGACTTCCTCAGTTGACTCTTCCGTTGCCGGACGCCGCCGTGAGATGAAGAACCTCTCATTATTGAGCATCGTCCATCCCATCTGGCGCTGTATCTCGCGCAGCAGCTCATTATTGGCATCCTTGGCCTCCTGCGTGGGCCAGTCGCAATAGTCGCCGTAGTCATGGTTGCCCAGGATGCTGTACACTCCGTCGGGAGCCGACAGGCGGCTCAGCACAGGTATGAACGGTATGATCTCATTGGTCTGGCGGTTAACTATATCGCCCGTGAACACTATCATGTCCGCTTTCTGAGCGTTGATGCTGTCTACAAGCCGTGATATGAATGTGGTGTCACTCCCCCACGTACCCACGTGCGCGTCGCTGAACTGCACTATCCGGTACCCGTCAAAAGCCTCGGGCACCTTCTCGGAGAAGAACTCCACCTGCCTGACTTCCATCTGTTTCCTCCCCCAGATAGCTCCCCACCACATGAGCAGGAACACCAGGATGGCCGCGGGAAGCCCGAACCAAAGCCCGGAACGGTAGCGGCGCAGCTTGCGCTGCCGCCAGTCGCCAAACACCTTATGATGGAATATCCTCCATTTGAAAACTAACGGTATCCGCCCCAGCAGAGAGAATATCACGTATACCGTCTTGGCGCCATAGACGCTCATGTAGCCGTACAGGCACCACATCACCGGCAGGATGTCATTCTCCGGGTTGCGCCGAGGCAGCATGAGCACCACCGCCAGGAAGATATAGCAGCAGATGCACGTGAGGATATAAAGCCTACCCCAGCGGCGCGGCTTGCTCGAGTATTTCCTGATGTCATCATATATGGCCCAGTCTACAAGCAGCGACAGGACTGCGAGGAAGAGGGCCATGGGCAGAGTTATACGCATTCTTTTATGGGATGGGGGTAAGGGGTTGACTAATTACTCCATGCCTCCAAGCAGAGCCTTGAGCTTGTTTTTCAGGGGATTCGCGTACATGGTCAGTATCAGATGGCGCATGTATTCACGCTCCTCGTCGGTGATGTCGGGCAGGTCCACCTTGGCCAGCTGCGCCGCGAAATACTCTTCGGCCGACTTTTTCTCCTCCTCGGTGTATTTTCCCGCGAAACGCTTGGTGTCGTGCAGCAGGTCGAAGGCCACATAGTTGATGCTGAAAATCTCATAGCTGCGGTGTATGGCCTGGTCGATGATAGCCACGATATACTTAGCCGAGGTATTTGTGTCCCGGAATTCGCCGATCTGGTCAATTCGGGTGTTTATGAGCGGCGTAAGCTGGAAATGCACGCGCCCCTTGAACTGCAGCAGGCCCGTCTCCATCGAGAAGAGGTCATCATGCTGCGATTTCTTGAATTCCGGATCGCGCCGCTTCAGCAGAAACTCCCTGACCTTCAGATAATCGTTGGGATCAAACTCATAGCTTATTGAAACGGGCATCAGGTTGATTTCCTTCAGTTTCTCGTTGAATGTGCCCTCTCCTCCGTAGGCAAGCATCTTCACCAGAGACTCCTGGGTGCGGTCGCTGCTGTCCTTGGCTCGCCCCTCGCGCTGGGCTATCCAAACTGACTCGCGCTTGTCGACTATGGTGTGATGGATATAGGCCGAGAGCTTGCGAGCTGCGGCAAGCCCCTCGCGCAGCCCTGTGTTGCGCTTCACTATGAAACTCTTGTTAAGCCTCACCAGGTCGGAGATCCAGTCATATATCAGGAGATTGTTTCCTATGGCCACCTCCGTAGTGGGCATGTTGCGCCTCAGGAAGGCAAGGTTGAGGAAGGAGGCGTCGAGCACAATGTCGCGGTGGTTGGTTATAAAGGTGTAGCTCCTGCCGGGATTATAGTATTTGATGCCTCCGAGTGTGATGCCGGAGGTGGTAGTCTTGGCCAGCATCTCCAGGAAGGGGAACATCACTTGGTGCTGGAAGTCATATTTATTATCGATCCTCAGCAATTCGTCAATCATGGTGGGCACCATCTCCTTGGGGACGGCGTACCCCATCACATGAAGGAACCCCGGCTCCTTGACGAGATTCTCCATTTTTTCATGGAAGATGTCATCAGTGTAAGGGGCAATATCGCTGAAGTCAAATTCTTTGTGTCTGTCAGTCATAGCTCTGGGCGGTATTAGCGTGCCGCAAATATAACACTTTTCCCTGAGAAACCGATTATTAAAGGCCTAAAAAACGCCCCGCGACCCCGATATGGCTGAATTTGACAGCTATTATGCGGCCTGACTGCTCCCTGTCCCCCCCTATTCGGAAGCGCGGTAACGGCGCCATCTCTCGAAGAGATCGGCCATGTCTGCCGGAAGCGGAGCCTCGAAATCCATCTCCTCACCCGTGCGCGGATGCACGAAACCGAGCGTGCGGGCATGCAGCGCCTGGCGCGGGCAGGCAGCGAAGCAGTTCTCGACAAACTGCCTGTATTTGGCGAATGTCGTCCCTTTAAGTATCCTGTCGCCTCCATACCGGGCGTCATTAAACAGCGGATGGCCCTTGCTGAGCATGTGCACACGTATCTGATGTGTGCGCCCCGTCTCGAGCACGCACTTCACAATGCTGACATACCCCAAGGATTCCAAGACTTCATAATGTGTCACGGCATGCTTGCCTATGCCCGGGTCATCGAAGACGGCCATCTGAAGCTTGTTGCGGGGATTGCGGGCTATGTTGCCCGTGATAGTGCCCCGTTTTTCGGGAAAGTCGCCCCACACCATCGCCACATACTCGCGCCGCGTTGTCTTATGAAAGAACTGAAGCCCGAGATGCGTCTTCGCCTCGGGAGTCTTGGCCACGACAAGGAGCCCGGAGGTATCCTTGTCAATACGGTGTACGAGCCCGAGCCTGGGATCGCTGACATCATAGTCAGGATTGTCGCGGAAATGCCAGGCCAGTGCGTTGACCAGGGTGCCGTGATAGTTGCCGTGGCCCGGGTGCACCACTAATCCTGCCGGCTTATTGACCACTAAAAGATCCTCATCCTCATACACAATGTCAAGCGGGATATCCTCCGCAATGATCTCAAATTCATATCGCGGACGGTCCATGACTATGGACACGACATCACCCGGCTTCACCTTATAGCTTGACTTCACAGCCTTGCCGTTGACGATGATGCATCCGGCGTCGGCAGCCTGCTGTATGCGGTTGCGCGAGGTCTTGACCATGCGGTCCACCAGGAACTTGTCAACCCGCAGCAGCTGCTGCCCCTTCTCGGCCTCAAACCGGAAATGCTCATACAGCTCGCGCCCGTCCTCCATCACGAAGTCCGGCGCCGGCACCTCCTCTTCGGGACCCTCCTCTTCGGGACCCTCCTCTTCGGGACCCTCCTCTTCAAAACCCTCCACTTCCCGGGCAAGCCCTTTTTCCACCGGCTCTGCGTCGGCAACTGCCATTTCGTCAAGCTCTTTCATACGCGTCAGTTAAAGATACCCTCGGAATGTTCGGTCTCCTCGCTGCCGGTCTCGCGCGATGCGCGCCCCGTCTGGGAGGCCTGCGATGATGTCTGCGCCTGTGACTGGCTCCGGGCCGATGACCTCTCTTCAGGCACCCCCGAAGGCACCGGATCGCTGCCGTATCCGTAGCCATAGTCGTTCTCACCCCCGGCATCATAAGTCGACTGCGAGTTGAGATACTCGTAATATTCGGCATTCTGCAGGGAGTCCCGAAGCTCGACAAGCCGCCCGTCATACACCTCCACGGTTATCTTGGCGTTCACAGGCACCTTCTCCATCTTCTTGACTGTCTTGCCGTTGGCCAGGATTTTCACGATGCAGTCATTATCTCCCAACACCTTGACAACCTTGATATCCTTGAATCCCAGTTCCTCCAGGCGTGCCATGCCCTGGCGGAACGAGAAACTCTTCAGCGCATCCTCGCGCGGATTATTGTCTTGGTCAATCACCACCTCCTTGGGATGCACGGCGTTGATATAGAGAAAAATCTTTCGACCGGGCTTCACAACGGAGCCCGATTTGGGGAACTGCTCAATGACGTATCCGGGCTTGACATGGTCCACATACAGGGAGTCTCGTATATCGACGCGGAAACCGCGCTCATGCAGAGTCTCGACAGCCTGTGTGTATGACATGTTTTCCACCCCCGGCACAGTGTCGCTCTGGCCGTGGCGCGTGAACAGGGCTATCGAAAGATATACAATCCATATCCCGATAAACCCGACCAATATGATGATTATCAGATTGACGATGACCGGATGCTTTCCCATCAGGCCTGATGCTTTTCCTGTCTCTTTTTCCACTGTATGAAGTCTTTTGCCATGCGGCAGCCGCGCGAAACGGCCCCCGCAAGGTGCGTCTGGAGGAAATTTCGCCCCAAAGTTACTAAAAATCCCGCTAATATGCGCGATATTCAGAGATTTTTTATTAACTTTGCACGTTAGAAATGTCACTAACGGCAGAAATGCCATATCCGGCAATTATGACAAGACACTTTAGGTTTCTCCCCATGCTCGCGGCTGTCCCGCTCCTCGTGCTCGCCTCGTGCGGCGAATACAACAAGGTGCTCAAGAGCCGCGACGCCGGTGTGAAATACGCTTTCGCCAAAAAGGCGTACGACCGAGGAAAATATGAGCAGACCATCAATCTGCTCACCGACCTCATCACCCCCCTGCGCGGTACGCCCGAGGGTGAGGATGCTCTGTACACCCTCGCGTTAGCTCACTACAACAACCGCGACTATCTCAATTCCGCCGTCTACTTCAAGACCTACTACCAGCGTTACCCCAAAGGGAAAAACGCCGAGGATGCGAGATTCTTCAGCGGCTACGGCTACTATCTTGACTCCCCCGACCCGCAGCTCGACCAGTCGGGCACAATCAAGGGCATCGAGGAGCTGTCATCGTTTCTCGACTACTACCCCTCCAGCGAAAAGGCCGAGATGGCTCGCGACGCCATATTCGAGCTCCAGGACAAGCTCACTCTCAAGGAGCTCCAGAATGCCCAGCTCTATTATAATATGGGAAACTTCATGGGCAACAATTACCAGGCTGCCATCATCACTGCCAAAAACGCCCTCAAGTCTTACCCCTATTCCAAATATCGCGAAGACTTCGAGCTGCTTATCCTCAAATCCAAATTCCAGGAAGCCAAGGAAAGCGTCGAGGAGAAGAAGCTTGACCGCTTCAGAGAGGTAATCGATGAGTATTACTCCTTCATCAACACATACCCCGATTCGCCAAATGTGCGCGAGGCCAAGAATATCTATGCCATCGCGCAGAAATATGTCCAGGACTGACCTCCTCCTCCGGCTCTCGCTTCCCACCCGGCACAATCCCCTCTCCGCAAGCATCTCGCCGGCCTGTCCCGACAGATAACTCAGAGTAAAAACAAAGAAAAACCAATATAAAATGGATTACAAGAAGACCAACGCTCCCCTCACCACCGTCACCCGCGACATGATCGCCATGGCCGAACAGACCGGCAACGTCTATGAGACCGTCTGCATCATCGGACGCCGTGCCAACCAGATCGCCGTGGAGATGAAAAAGGAACTGGAGAAGAAGCTCCAGGAGTTCGCTTCCACCGACAACCTCGAGGAGGTGACCGAAAACCGCGAGCAGATTGAGATCTCCCGTTTCTATGAGAAGCTCCCCAAGCCCACGCTGATCGCCACCCAGGAATACATCGAGCACAAGCTCTATTTCTCCAACCCCCTTAAGGAGAAGGACTCCCTCAACGACTGATACTGTCCGCGAGGTCTCTCTCAACGGCTAATCACGCCCTGAGACCTCCTCTCCGGGCTCTCCCCCCGCCCCGACGATGAGCATTACGCTTCACATATTTAATCCGGATACCGACTATGCGCTGGCATCCGGATCAACTTTTTATACCCCTCCCGCCAAAATAAAGGCCATGCGGGCCTCCATGGCCCTGCTCCCTGCGAGATGGGCGCGCCCCGGCGAGGCTATCCTGCTGCTTGATGACCCCTCCGTACCCGTTGAGACACTCCGTGACTACGAAACAGCGGTAAACAAGTGTCTCACTATTGTCACCCCTCACTCACAGACACATGCCCGTACCGGGGAGGCCGCGTCCGCGCACTTCAGGGAGTTCAAGCCCGTTCCGTGGGGTTGGAATCCTGCCCTGCGCCATTATTTAGCGGAAATAGGCATCCCCGAAGAGAAGATGCCCTCAGTATCTGATGTGGCCACCATCCGCCTCCTCTCCCACAGACGCACCGCTTCACAGATAAACACCCTCTTGGGTTCACCGCATATTGCAGCCGAGCTTAAGAGCCTCGAGGAAGTTGAGGCATTCACAGCGAGAAATCCTCGGGCATGGCTCAAGGCCCCTTGGAGCAGCTCGGGACGCGGCGTAATCAATTGCGCCGACCTGGAGCCGCGCCATATCATCCCCTGGGCGCGCGGGATTATCCGGCGCCAGGGGAGCGTTATGGCCGAGACACCGGCTGACCGCATCCTCGACTTCGCTACCGAATGGACATGCCATGACGGGATGGCCGATTTTGAGGGATTCTCCGTCTTCTCCACCTCCTCCCGAGGGAAATACCACGGAAATCTTGAACTGCCGCAGTCAGAGCTGGAGAAGGTTATAAAAAACGCTGTCCCTGCTTGGGACAGCGAAATAATAGAGAGGCAGAAGGAAGCATTGGAAGCCATAGTGGCAGGGCATTACTCCGGGCCGGCCGGAATTGACATGATAGCGGAGCGCGACGGCTCCCTGCGCCCCTGTATAGAGCTGAACCTGAGAATGACCATGGGCTTTGCTACCCTCCTCACCAATCGTCCTCCCAAATGAAGCGACAAATAATAGGTGATGTAAAATGGCCCCGGAGGTCAGAAGGCCTTGAGCTCCTTGTAGAGTCGCTGCACCGGGAGTCCCATCACGTTATAGAAGCTGCCGTTGATCCCCTCGACAGCCGCACACCCTATCCACTCCTGTATGCCATAGGCCCCGGCCTTGTCCAAAGGCCGGTAATGCGTCACATAAAAGCGCGCCTCCTCCTCAGAGAGGGGACCGAAAGTGACATCTGTGCTCACAGAGAAATCCAGGCTCCTCTCCTTTGTGGTGACTGACACTCCGGTCACAACCTGGTGCGTGCGCCCCTGCAGGGTCATGAGCATCTGCACGGCCTGCTCCTCATCGAAGGGCTTGCCATAAATCACGTTGTCAAGTATCACTACGGTGTCAGCGGTTATGACCAGCTCGTTATCCTTTATCAAGTCGCGGCATGCCATCGCCTTCTTTCTCGCAAGATAGCCCGGCACATCTACTGCGTCCATCTCCTGCGGAAAACTTTCATCGACGCCTGTCAGCCGCACGGTTTCAAAGGGAATGTCGAGCATTCCCATCAGTTCGCGGCGGCGTGGCGACTGGCTCGCTAAGAGCACTCTGTATTTTTTTATATTATCCAGCATAATCAAAATTTTAGTCAGTTTATATTCCCGGTACATCGGCAATTAATACTCGCTATCGGCTAATATTACTCGAATAACCGCTTATATCACTGTAGTTTTGGCCTTTACCAGCCGAAGGCCTTCTCATTGCCGAGCCAATGGCCCTGCGCTTTGAGTATCTGCTCGAGTATGTCGCGTGCGGCCCCGTACCCTCCGCCGAAACGGGAAATGTATACCGCCGTCTCCCTGGCTTCGGCAGCGGCATCATGAGGAGCGCAGGGGAGGCCGACGAAGCGCATGCACCTCAGGTCGGGAATGTCATCGCCCATGTAGGCCACCTCCTCCGGCTCCAGTCTCACGCCTCCCATCCACTCCTGCAGCACCGGAAGCTTGTGGGCTGCTCCTTGATATATGTCCATAATGCCCAATGCCTCGAAACGTTTGCGCACAGCCTCGCTCCGGCCTCCGGTGATTATGGCTATGCGCAGTCCACACTTCACGGCCAGCTGCAACGCGTAGCCATCTTTGATATTGACCATGCGACAGGGCATCCCGTCCTCCCCCAATGGAATGGTTGAAGGCGAAAGCACTCCGTCTACATCAAATACCACCCCCCGAATTTTTTTCAAATCATAATTCATATCACCTCATTCTTTATGACCCAGTATTTTTTAAATCATAATTAACAGCTCCTCATTAAGTGCCCCGGCTCATGGAATTGGATAGGTTCTTATTTCGTGTTATCCTTGGCATTAATTATGACCTGCGAAAGCAGCCTGTACACCTCGGCTTCCAGAGGGCGTTCCTTTAGCTCCTCCTCCTGGCGGGCCATCACATTAAAATCGCCGCGCACGGCCGGCCCGGTCTGCGCCTCAGCCGGACTCATCTCCTCCAATTTAGCTGCCGTCTCCCCTATCAAAGGGAGCAGGTCTTGGATGCAGTATCCCTCCTCCTTTAAAATATCATCGGCAATCCCCCACAGGGCGTTTGCGAAATTACATGCGAACACTGCGCCGAGATGCAACACCCCCCTTCGTCTTGAGTCGGCGACCTTTATCTTGCCGCTGACCAGCCGGGCCGTGTCAATGAGCATGCTCTCAGTGGCCGCGCAATCCCCCTCGATGAAAAAAGGGATGTCGGAGTAATCGAGCGCGCGACCTTTGGAGAAGGTCTGCATAGGATAAATGACCCCCTTAGGACCGGGCCACGCCTCCAATGCGTCAATCGGCACGCTCCCCGATGTGTGCGCGAGCACCGGGACCTTCCCGGCTCTCTCAGGGAGGGCTGCGGCAAACCGTCCGGCCACTTCGGCAATAGCGGAATCGCTGACGGCGATTATGATGAGATCCGCGTTTGCGGGAAGCTCAGCTTCCCGCAAACGCGGATCAATCTCTATCATATCCGTGACGGCGGAGAACGCCTTCGCCAGATGGCTCCCTACGTTTCCGCGTCCGGCTATGGCTATCATCAGAGTTCAGTGCTCTCGGAGGCTGCGGGGAGCACGACCGGAGCAAGGTTCTGGTTGGCCTGATACTGGTATTTGGCCTCCCAGCCCAGGGCGCTCGCGCCGAGCACTGCGGCATCGCTCTCCTTGAGTTCGGAAATAAGTATCTTGATTTTCCCCTTGTAGACGGGGAACAGGGCGTTGTCGAAGGCCTCGCGCATGGGCTTCATCAGCAGGTCGCCGCTCTTGGCCAGGCCGCCGAAGAGGATGATGGCTTGAGGCGATGAGAAGGCGCACATGTCTGCGCAGGCCTCGCCGAGAATCTTGCCGGTATAGTCGAAAATCTCCTTGGCCAGTTTGTCGCCGGCTACGGCTGCGTCATACACATCCTTGGAGGTGATGGCCTCGATGTCGAGGTTGCGGAGCATGGAGGGCTCAGTGCGGATCTCGAGGAATTCGCGGGCCGTGCGGGCCACGCCCGTGGCAGAGGCGTATGCCTCCAGGCAGCCGGTGCGTCCGCAGCCGCAGACACGCCCGTTGTTGCGCTTCACCACTAAGTGGCCCAGCTCGCCGGCGTTGCCGTCATGGCCGTATACCATCTGGCCGTTGACCACGATGCCCGAGCCTACGCCCGTGCCGAGAGTGATCATGATGAAATCCTTCATGCCTCGGGCAGCGCCGTAGGTCATCTCGCCTAATGCAGCTGCGTTGGCGTCGTTGGTCACAGCCACCGGCAGCCCGTCGAAGGCCTTGCTGACTTTCTCCGCCAGGGGGATGATGGGACCCCAGGGGAGGTTTGGCGGATTCACGATCTCGCCCGTGTAGTAGTTGGCGTTAGGAGCACCGATACCGATGCCCTTGATTTTGCCTTCGGCATCGTTGGCCTGCAGCAGACGGGTCACTTCCGTGTGGAGCTCTTCGACATAGTCGTCGAAGTTGGCATGCTTCTTGGTCTTGATCGAGCCGCTGGCCACCACCTGGCCGCGCGCGTCGACTATTCCGAAGACCGTGTTGGTGCCTCCGACATCGACACCCAATACATAAGGTTTTGTCATGGTCATATCTACTTTATGATATATAATATGTGTTTTTGCCCGAATTTGATTTTAAGGCTAACATCACGTCCGGTCGCCTTCCGATAAGGAACCCGGCCGCGCATGCCGCGCAATCTTCAAATTGATTCTGCAAATATAACAAAATAAAATCAAACCAATCAAATTTTCTTTTGTTAAATATATAGAAATTACTTATGGAAAACGCCGCGGTCCCCTCCCGGCCCCTCCGGGCTTGACACGGGTGCCGCTCATAAAGTAGGTTTTATGAACTTCAACAACTTCACAATTAAATCGCAGGAGGTTGTGCAGAAGGCTATCGAGCTTTGCCGGTCAAACGGCCAGCAGCTCATTGAGCCGGCCCACCTGCTTAAGGCCCTCATCGACGAGGCCGAGACCATCGTGAACTTCGTGTTCCAGAAGCTCGGCGCCAATCTCAATGCCGTCAAGACGGGCCTTGACCGCGACATCGCGGCCCTCCCCAAGGTCTCCGGAGGGGATGTGACCCTCAGCCGCGAGGCCAACGAAGCCCTGCAGAAGGCAGTGGATTTCTCCAAGTCAATGGGCGATGAGTATGTATCTGTAGAGGCCATGCTCATGGGCATTCTCAAGACCCGCTGCTCCGCTTCGCGCATCCTCAAGGATGCCGGAATCACCGAGGATGGCCTCAAGGCCGCTATCCAGGAGCTCCGAAAGGGCAACAAGGTGACACAGCAGAGCGCCGAGGAGTCATACCAGGCTCTTTCTAAATATGCCATCAACCTCAATGACCGCGCCCGCAGCGGCAAGCTCGACCCGGTCATCGGCCGTGACGAGGAGATACGCCGCGTGCTCCAGATCCTTTCGCGTCGCACCAAGAACAATCCTATGCTCGTCGGCGAGCCCGGCACCGGTAAGACAGCCATCGCCGAGGGCCTGGCCCACCGTATCGTGCGCGGCGATGTGCCCGAGAACCTTAAGTCAAAACAGATTTACTCGCTCGATATGGGCGCACTCGTGGCCGGAGCGAAATACAAGGGCGAGTTTGAGGAGCGCCTCAAGGCTATCGTAAATGAGGTAACCCAGTCTGACGGCGAGATCATCCTCTTTATCGATGAGATCCACACTCTTGTAGGCGCCGGCAAGGGCGAGGGAGCTATGGATGCAGCCAATATCCTCAAGCCGGCGCTGGCGCGCGGCGAACTCCGCTCTATCGGCGCCACCACCCTCGACGAGTATCAGAAATATTTCGAGAAGGATAAGGCCCTCGAGCGCCGCTTCCAGAAGGTGATGGTCGATGAGCCTGACGAGATGTCTGCCATCTCCATCCTCCGCGGCCTCAAGGAGCGTTATGAAAACCATCACAAGGTGCGCATCATGGATGAGGCTATCATAGCCGCCGTCCAGCTCTCTGTGCGCTACATCACAGACCGCTTCCTCCCCGACAAGGCTATCGACCTTATTGATGAGGCCGCTTCCAAGCTCCGCCTCGAGATGGACTCAATGCCCCAGGCCCTCGATGAGGCGCAACGCAAGATTGCGCAGCTCGAAATCGAGCGCGAGGCTCTTAAGCGTGAGGGCAACGACTACAAGATCAAGGAAATCGATGAGGACCTCGCCAACCTGCGCGACACCGAGAAGGCCATGAAGGCCAAGTGGCAGGCTGAGAAAAACGAGATCAATAAGATTCAGCAGAACAAGATTGAAATTGAGCAGCTCAAGCATGAGGCCGAGATGGCCAAGCGCGAGGGTGACTATGCCAAGGTGGCTGAGATAGAATACTCCAAGATCAAGCAGAAAGAGACTGAGAACGCCGAAATCCAGGAGCGCCTCAAGCAGCTCCAGGGCGAGGGCGCCATGATCAAGGAGGAGGTCGATGCCGAGGATATCGCCGAGGTTGTCAGCCGCTGGACCGGAATACCTGTCAAGAAGATGGCCCAGAGCGAGAAGGAGAAACTGCTCCATCTCGAGGAGGAGCTCCACAAGCGCGTGGTCGGCCAGGATGCGGCCATCAAGGCAGTCAGCGACGCAGTGCGCCGCTCGCGCGCAGGCCTCAATGACCCGCGCCGCCCCTTAGGCTCGTTCATCTTCCTCGGCACCACCGGTGTCGGCAAGACGGAGCTCGCCAAGGCCCTCGCAGAATACCTCTTCGATGACGAGGATATGATGACCCGTATCGATATGTCAGAATACATGGAGAAGCACTCCGTGAGCCGACTGGTAGGAGCGCCTCCGGGATACGTCGGATACGAGGAGGGTGGCCAGCTCACTGAGGCAGTGCGCCGCAAACCTTACAGCGTCGTGCTCTTCGATGAGATAGAGAAGGCTAACCCGGATGTGTTCAACATCCTGCTGCAGGTGCTTGATGACGGCCGCCTCACAGACAACAAGGGCCGCTTCATCAACTTCAAGAACACCATTATTATCATGACCTCCAATGAGGGATCGCCCATTATCCGCGAGAACTTCAAGGACATCGACTCCAAGACTGAGGAGGAGCGTGAGAATGTCATCTCGAAGACCAAAGAGGATGTGCTCGACCTTCTGAAAATGAAGATCCGTCCCGAATTCCTCAACCGTATCGATGAGATTGTGATGTTCACACCTCTCAACAAGAAGGAGATTCAGGAGATTGTCGACATCCAGGTGAAGAGCGTCCAGAAGATGCTCGCCTCCAACGGCGTAGAGCTTAAGATCACTAAACCTGCTCTTGAGCTCCTGGCTGAAGACGGCTACGATCCCGAATTCGGTGCACGTCCCGTGAAGCGCACCATCCAGCGCATGGTGCTCAACCAGCTCTCGAAGGACATCCTGGCGCAGAAGGTAGACCGCGACCATCCCATCGTCATCGATCGCGAAGGCGACGAACTGGTCTTCAAGAACCACTAAACCCTGAAATAATTATCAATACCAAATGGTCGGCCCCGCACGGAGCCGACCATTTTCCGCTTGTGCCGTCCCATATGCCCCCCTCATTGATGAACCTTGCGGGCTGGAAGCCCGCCCTCCTTGACCACTCCCGCAATAGCACAAGGACTACCCAAGGACTGTCCAAGGACTGCGGGCTTCCAGCCCGCAATAGCTTCCAGCCCGCAATAGCACAAGGACTGCGGGCTTCCAGCCCGCAATAGCTTCAGCCCGCACTCCTTGTGCTACTGCAGCCCCTCGTCATAAAAAAGCGGGGCATCCGTTTGGATGCCCCGCTTTTTTATTGTGGGATTGTTGTCTCAGAGATGGATTACTTCACGACCTTGACAGCCTTGCCGTTCTGCACGCGGATGTACATTCCCTTCTCGGGGTTAGCCACGCGTACGCCCTGCATGTTGAAGTAAACAGCCTCGCCGTTGGCAGCTGCGATTACGTTGATGCCAGTCTCTACGTCGATGACGCGGATTTCGTTGGTAGCGCAGTTGAACTCTACGTTATACTCGCTGTTCTCAGTAGCGCCATCGATTGTCATGTTAGCATCCCAGTTGTCGGGGATAGCATAGAACTCCTGAGTCTGGAGAGCCTGGCCGTTGGAGTGCCATACATCAGCTGCGCCGTTCCAAACCTTTACCTTGAAGCCGCTGGTGCCGATGGGAAGTGACTCGTGCATGGATACACCCTCCTCATTGGGGTTGACACCATTGTCAAGCCAGTTGTTGAAGTCGCCGAGCACGTTTACATACCATGTGGTGTAGTCGGTCTCGATTATCTGGCCGCCCTCACCTGTGATAGTGAGCTCTGCAGTGTCGAGGTTGAAAGTAAGAACAGCGTTCTCAACATTCATACCCATTGCCATGTTGTTGCTATTGTTATAGTAGCAGACATAGGGAGTGTTCAGTTCCATGGCATTGATACCGGAGCTGTAGTTTACGTCAGCCCAGTCAGCATCAGCAATCTTGAACTCCTGACCGGCAACGAGGTTAGCGACTTTAAGCTCGAACACATTGTTACCCTTGTCAGTAAACTTGTACTCATCTGTTGCACCCCAGCCGTTCATTGCGCCGCGGAGGTACATGACAGTCTCTGTGGGAGGAACAACGATTTCGCCGCCGAGACCGTTTACGGTCAGCAGATTGTTGTTGGTGTCGAGAGTGAAAGTCACATTGGTCACCTCCTCAGTGAAACGGAAGTTCTGACCGTCCTGACGCAGACCGTAGTCACCGTTCTCTGTGATGTTTTTGATGCCGCTTGCGTCAGCGCCGAGGTTAGTTGTCCAGCCTGCATCCTTACGGAACTTAAACTGACCCTTGAGGGATTCCATGGTAACAGTGAACACGCCGGACTCAGTCTCGGTCATGTCAACATCACCTGCCCAGCTGTTGAACTCGCCGATGACACCCCATCCGGCGTTTGCGCTACCTGCGGTCAGGAAGAGACCGGCAGCGAGTGCGAGTAAACCTTTCTTCATGATAAGATTACTTTTGTGTTAAAAAATATGGTTAATTATAAAGTATTTGTTTGCCTGTAAAAAAGATGAATCTCTTTGCGTACTGTTTTTTAGTTAAGCCTTTTAATTCATTCCTTTTCTTGTCACATTGAATCCCTCCGGCCCGTCGGCCTTCCGGATTCGGTAGCAAAGGTAATATCTTTTTACGAAATAATGGTTATAATTTTTTAAAATTAACTTTTATTAACAATTAGGAGGGGCTTAGAAGTGGCGGAGGCGCAGCAGTGGCGGAGGCTTTCTTGCCTCCGCGTGCAGGAGTGGAGTGGATGGTGATGCAGACCTGTAAGTTCCTGCGGGTCTCTGACCCGCAGTTCCAATAAACACCCTCAGAGGATGATGAAGTCGTGCGCTGAGAATTAGGGCTGCGGGTCAGAGACCCGCAGGAACTTACAGTACGGCGACACCATCAGGGAAATATTAAGGAGGCTGGAAGCCTCCTCTACTTTTGCGGAGGCTGGAAGCCTCCTCTACTTTTGCGGAGGCTGGAAGCCTCCTCTACTTTTGCGGAGGCTGGAAAGCCTCCTCTACTTTTGCGGAGGCTGGAAAGCCTCCGCCACTGTTGCGCCTCCGCCACTTCTTGCTTCCGCCGGTGTTACAGCTGGGTGTAGGGGATGTCCCAGGTGGACCAGGCCGTCGGGTCGCCGCTCTGGATGCCCCGCTTGAACCAGGTGACGCGCTGCGCGCTGCGGCCATGGTTGAAGCTCTCCGGCATCTCCCTCCCGTAGGCTTTCTTCTGCAGGTAGTCGTCGCCTATCTTGGAGGCGGCATTCAGGGCGTTCTCTATGTCACCCGGCTCGATGCTGCCAAACATTTCGTTGTCGTTATATCCCCACACTCCCGCCAGGTAATCGGCCTGCAACTCTATGCGGACACTCACTTTGTTGGCCTCCGTCTCACTCATCTTCGCCATCTGTCCGTGCGCTTCGGAGAGTATTCCCAACTGATCCTGCACATGATGCCCGACTTCGTGGGCTATGACGTATGCATATGTGAAATCACCGTCGGCCCCTATGTCGCGCCGCATGTTCTTGAAGAAGTCAAGGTCGAGATATATCGTCTTGTCGGCCGAGCAGTAGAAGGGGCCGGTCTGAGCCGTGCCGTGGCCGCAACCGGTCTGGATGCTCCCACGGTATATGACCATCTTGGGGGGCGTATATGTCCCCCACCCCTGCCGCTTGAACTCGCGCGTCCACACATCTTCGGTGCCGGCAAGCACTTTGGAGGCAAGGTCGAACAGACGCTGCTCCTCCGGGGAATCAGCCTCGGGTGCGGAGGTCTGCTCGGTGAGGCCGGTCAACTGGCCGGAGCCGATGACATTGCTCACCACATCCCCGATGCTTCCGCCGGAAAGCAGTGTGAAGATGGCTCCGATCACTACGGCGAGGATGCCCCCGCCTACTCCAACTGCGCGGCCCGACACGTGGCGCCGGTCGCTGACATTGCTGCTGGTTCGTCTTCCGTCAAGTCTCATAATATATGTGGTTCGTCAAAGGTTAAACGGTGGTTATGCTTCCTCCCTCAGGCTGCCGCGGAGTGCGGCCGACGTGTGAGTCATCGCGCCAGCGACATCTGGACTGATATGCCGAAATCGGTGTTGCTCGTCGGATAGGAGTTGTTCGACACCAGGGGATTGTTGGTCTGGTGATCGAAGTAGGCTCCGATGGTCAGGCGCTTGCTCAGCTGATAGTTGGCCATGAAGTTGACCGAGAAGGTCTGCGTTCCCTGAGTGGCCTGCGTGTAGGCGGTCTCAATGCGGCGGATGAGCGTGGCATTGTTGGCAAACGACAGGTCAAGGTTGAGCGACAGGTCATTGCTCACGCTCCCCTGCTTCGACCCGATCTTGAGTATCTTGGCGAAGTTGGCAATCTTGAATCCGGCGCCGATGGTGAGCTGGCGTGTGCCGGTCTCCACCACCTGTCCTGCGGCAGAGTTGAGGTTGAGGGTGCGTGCGTCGTTGTATTCGGCCTTAACTGACAAGTCATTCTTGAAGGTCATGTTGACTCCGAGCAGCGGTCCGAACTTCTCCGTGATGGCCACGCTCGAGACGTTGTAGGGCGATGACGGTATGGGAGCCTGCGAGAGCTCGTCGAATGTGAAGCCGAGGTTGCCACCTATGCCTACCCAGTTGAGATAGCTGCCGTAGGACCCGATGCTGTATGTGCACTGGTATGCATGGCTGAGGGTGAAGGATTTGAAGATGTTCTTCATGTTTCCTACCTGCAGGAGGCCGTCGTAGGTCACCTTCCAGTTGGGGAGCATTGAGGCTATGCCGGGGAAGAGGTCCAGGGTGATGCGGTCGGGATTCTGGCCGCTGTATGCGGCGATGAATGCCGGGATGAGCACATCCGAAGAGGTCGGGCTGACGCTTCCAACCTCCGGATTATAGGTGGTGCCTCCGAGGGGATTGTCCTCCATGAAGCCGGAGGTCGGGTATGACGTGCCCCGGTAGAGCTGTTCATAGCGGGCCGATACCTTCGGGATATACTCGAGGAACCGGTCGAAGGCGTCAGACTGATAGCCGTTGTCGGCCTTGCTGCTGCGCAGGGCCGTGGCGATGGCCACATGCGTGCGGGTATAGTTGCCGCTGCGGGCCGTAGGCATGCCGGCAAACATGAACTGCACCTGGCGGGTGCGGTTGTCCGTCAGATTGTCGGTCAGCGTGATCTTGAGTCCGCGGATAGGCTCGAGGGTAAGCTCGAAATGGAACTCGCTTCCCTGGTTCCACACGGCCGGGGAGGTCTGCTCGGGATTGGTCAGGAGCCAGCCGCGGTCAAGGGCCTGCTGCACATAGCTCTCGTCATAGAATCCGAAGGCAAACCCGAGGCCCGGGGCCATGGGGCCGTACTTGGTCGACTGGCCGAAGATGTCGCCGATATTGGGCGAGAACTGCGGCAGGGTCAGCGAGTGGGACGAGCGCCAGCGGAAGGAGAGGTTGCGAGGGCTCATGAGCAGGCGCAGGCTGTAATCCCGCATTTCGTGCAGGATATTCTTCTTTTCCTTCTTTTCAGCCTCGCGCACGGTCACAGATACCGAGTGGCTGCCGCGCGTCAGGATTTCGATGGTGTTCTCATCCACTACCCTGGTCTCGAGTTTGAAGGGATTGCCGCCGTTGGTGGCGGTGATTTTGACATCCTTGTTCTTCATGTTGTGCTTGACCAGCGTGGTGGTGTCGGGAGAAAGATTGATGACCCTCACATATTTCTTGGGCTTCTGTCCTTTCCCCTTGCCGGAGCTCGAGCGGTTTCCTCCGCGATTGCCCGATGAGGCGAAACGGCTGTTGATATCCTTGAGCAGCTTCGACTTATTGAAGAGGCCCTCGAAGTTGAAACGGGCATCGGCATTCCAGGTAGACTGGTTGCTGATTGAGTTGCCCAGATAGAGGTCATCCACGGTGGTGCCGCGGTCCCAGGCGTATGTAGAGGTATATGTGACGGACCCCTGCAGGAAGTCCATGAAGGGTATCTTGTTGAAAGGAGCGCGGTAGGAACCGGTGAAGGTCTGGTTGTAGTTCCAAGGAGTGCCGAAGCCCTTGATGCTGCTCCATACTGTATCTTTCCAGTCGCGGTATTGGTCCGGGAAGAGCTTCTTGTTGACCGCTCCTACAGTCTCCTCGATACGCGCCGTGGTGTTAGAGGAGAAGCTCAGCGAGAGCGACTGGATGAGATTCCAGGTGATGGACATCTGGCGGTTCCAGAGGAAGTTCTTGCTGACCTGCACGGGGAGCTCCACATCGACATCCACTTCGTTGCGGCTCTGCTGCTCGTAGTAATGGCGGTTCATCGAGGTGAAGAGGGTGAGGTTGTTGAAGAGCCAGTTGATCTGCCAGTCTTTGAGAAACTGCACGAACTTCGACTTGGAGTCGCCCCCTATCTTGCTGAAGGGCTTCCAGGGCTTGATCATCGGCGAATAGCTGTATTGCAGCGAGCCTCGGTAATCGCTCGTGTTCTCGTAAGCAGTCGTGGGGTCAACGTCCCTCTGCTTGGCAAAGGAGAAGGCGGCCTGGAAGTTAGCGGGATCCCAGGGCATCGGAGTCTTGCTCTGAACGTTGAAACGGAGGTTGGAGATGGAGAAGTTTTCCGTGACGCGGCGCGTCATGGCATAGTTGTTGATAGAGTCGCGCTCCTGCTTGGTGGCGGCGGCGTCGAGGGCATCCTTGAGCAGCACATCCTGGTCGAGAGGGTTGTATTTCGGTGTTGTGGTCTCCTGCGAGCGCGAATAATAGATAGGAGCCGCGAGCTTGGCCTTCTCGGGCATGATTTTGCCCAAGTCGCCCTGCACGGCCACGTTATAGAGGTCATAGGTCTCCATGCGCCGCGAGGCGAGGCTCTGGTCTACGCCTCCGAAGCCGTCCGACTCGTGATGGAAGTTGAAATTCACACTCGCCACATCGGAGAGCGACAGATTGGCGGTGCCTTTGGCTGCCCAGCCGCCGCTCTGGTTGAAGTCTGTCACCTTGAGTTCATTGACCCAGATGGTGCCATCCTTGACGGACGCCGACTTGTTGCGCACGCCTATGAGCATGGTGCGCACATCGCTCAGCGAGGGGTTGCCGAGCACCGATACCGTGTTGCGGGCATTGTCGGGGTCGAGCATGGAGAAGAGTGTGGTGTACCCTATTCCGGGCTCGCCGAGCCCTTTGCGGTGGTTGCGCTCGGTCTTGACCTTCGTGAAGACATCGAAGGGGACATTCATGAAGTTGGAGATGGGCCACACCATAGCTCTGTCGGCCGAACTGAAGTTATTGTAGTTGCCAGCCGGAGTCAGCTCCAGGGGAATCTCATACTCATAATAGTTGTTTTTGACATCGCTGCCGAGGCGCACGAAGAGGGCCAAGTCGCCATTCTTAAGGTCAGTGATATTGTCTATCAGAGCCTCGGCGTGCACCCACATCTGCATGCGGCGGTAGATGCGCAGGTCAAGCTGCGTGTTCTTGTATATGCCGCGCGCGTCACCGGGCTGCAGTCCGGTGACCTTCAGGGAGAGCGACTGCTCGTTGAGCTGCGTGGCCTGCGACTGGCCGGGGTCCTGCACGCGGGTCACGCCGGGAGGGAGCACGTAGTTGACGGGCGTGCGGGTGCCATTCTCCTCAATGTTGACCACCGACATATCCAGCTCACCCTCTGCGGGCGAGTCGTTGCGGCTGTTGAGGTTGAAGGCATAGTCGCGCCATTCGCCGCGCACCAGCTCGAGGGTGGCGAAGCGGAGATGGGTGGGCTTTTGGAATCCGGTCATGAACATGCGGGCGAAGCGCACGGTAGAGAAATCGTTGATGTCGCCGACCACTCGGTCAGGGCTGCTCAAAGGTATCTTGAACTGATACCACACCACGCGGGTGCGTCCCTCGCGGGTGGGCTGCTCAGACTCCTGGATGTCGGTTATGTAGTTGCGGCCGACCACGAGGTCCTCGGGACGGATCGACACCTTATACTCGAAATAGCGCTCATACTCGTTGAGCGTGTTGTCCTGGTTGATGTCCTCGACATCGGGGGTGGAGCGCGATGACTGGTACTGAGTGTTGTCGCTCTGGTCAGGCGACAGGGAGTTGCCCTCCACGCCGTTATAGCGTTTGTAGCGGTCCAGGATGCCGGCGCGGATATTGTCGTAGTAATCCGAGCGGTAGAAATGGTAGTTGTCGCCCGCGGGGTCGTTCATGGGCGAGAAGGGATCCTCCTGCATGGACGCGATGGTTGTGGCCGGAAGACGCTGGCGCAGAGCCTCAACATACTCGCCGTAGGAGGGGAAGGAATACTCGGCGTCATTGGGGAGGCCGTCGAGGCCCACGTCCTGGCGGGGGCGGGCGTTGGCTGAATTCTCGAAGGCGTAGGTGAGCGAGTTCTGGCGCGACACGCGGCCCCAGGCCGTCTCGGTCATGAACTCCTCGTTACCGTCGATAGGTATGCCGTTCTCGTAGCTCTTCATGCCATCCTTGAGGATGTCCTCACTGATTTCGCCGAAGTTGAAATAGAGGTCTCCCCCTTCATAGTTCGGATTCTCCTCATCCAGGAAGGGGTCGAGCAGCCAGAACTGCAGGTACTCCACGTTGGAGGCCTCGAAGTTCGTGTTGTCCATCTTGCGCATGATGCCTCCCCAGCGCTTCTCGGGATGCAGCAGGGCGCCATCCTGGTCGATGTCGGTGACGTCCAGGTTGTAAGGGCCGCGCTCAGTCGGGTAGAAACTGAGGTTGAGCGTCTGGATATAATTCGCCTCGCCGTAATTGAGGTCGCGGGCCGGGAAAATCTCGTTGACCGTCACCTCGCGTATATAGGGATTGGAGAGCTGGTGAAGGTCATTTTTGAGATAGCCGGGTATGGATGAGGAATTCTTCTGTGTGAAGATGCGGTCGATGTAGTTCCAGGCAAGCAGGGCGCGGTTTTTGCCGTAATCCACATTGTTTGACAGCTGGGCCTCGGGGAAGAGCGCTGAGGCGCTGTTGTCCCACGGGGTGGAGGCGAGCTGCCAGCTGTAAGGCGACCGCAGGTCGATGGCCGTCTGCGTGCTCTCGAAGTCATCTATATAGCTCGAGCCGGATGCTGAGCCGCTCTTCTGGCCGTGCGGCACGAGCTGGGCAAACTCGGCATTGAGATTGAACGTCGAGGGGGCCGTGGCATTGATGGTCGGCACCTTGGCCAGAAGGTTGGTGAGCCACATGAAGGATTTGTTGTAGCTCAGGTTGACACCGAACATCGAGTTATTGATCACCTCATCGCCGATGTTCACCTTCTCCGTGAGCGATTTCTCGGAGAAGTGCAGCAGCGAGGCGCCGAGTGTGAAGTCTTTATTGAAGCGGTACTGGGCATCCAGGCCGAGCAGGGTCTTGCGCTGCATGGAGAACATTGACTGGTTCTCAAGCGAGACGCTGACGTTGGTGCCCGAGTCGATGATGCTCTGGTTGGTGATGGTGACTATGCCCATGGTGTAGTCCACGGTATAGTCGCTGTTCTCCTGGAGCACGACGCCTCCGGCCATTACCCGCACGGAGCCTCGAGGCACGTTCATGGCGTTGAGGCGGATCTGGCTTCCCTTTGACGACTGGAACTCGCCGACGAGCGAGAACTTGTTCTTGTCGGCAAACTGGCGCGCTACGACAAGCGTGGAGTCATACAGCTCCTTATATACGTAGGGGGCGGCAAGATCTTTATTGCCTATGCGCCTCTCGAGGTTGGAGCCGAAGGGCTCGGCCACAGGGAATATGATGCGGCCCGTGGCAGACTGGACGGTGTATCCCTCGATATAGTCGAAAAAACCGTCGGCGTTTGACTCGCCGTTGGAGTCGATGCGGTCAGCGTTCATCACCTGAAGCAGGGGCACGTTGGCTATGTCGCCGACCTGAATGTATGACACTTCGGTTCCCGTCGTGTCAGACAGGAACTTTACGTTGAGCTTGAAGTTCTGCTTCTGGAGCTGGGTGGCGTTGAGGTTGTAGACGTTCTTCATCATCAGCTTCCACATCGGGAGCTTGGGAGAGACGGTCGTGCCGCGCAGCATCTTGAGGTAAAGCGACTGGTCAGTGGAGGTGACATCGCCGGAGAACTCGCCGACCTGATAGACCTTTCCCTGCCAGGTGTATTCGTAGGCCACAGCCAACACCTCGTCCGTGCGCAGGGCCTGCTTGAGGGAGATGTAGCCGAGCGTGGAGTTGAGGGTGTATTCGCTCTTGGTGAGCAGGCGCGCGCTCTCCACCTTCTCGAAGTCGCGGCCTCCGCGTATGCCGTAGGCCTGGAGAGGCTCGAGAGCCTGCGTCACCTTATTTATGTTTCGCGCCTCGGGATACTCATTCTTTATGACCGTGAGCAGGTCGTTGCTGTTGTTTGAAGGGACCGGTATGGAGGTGTCGGGAATCCAGTAGTCGGTGGCCAGGCGCGTCTGCTCGCCGAGGTCCATGAAGGCCACGAAGTTGCGGCTCTCCTGGTAGTTGTTGCTCTTATTGGTCACCCACACCTCGATGCGCGTGATGTTGATGCCCGAAGAGACATGCGGCAGGCGCGAGGCAAACTGGTCATAGTTGTCGTAGAAGTATTGGCCGAGGAAGAAGTGGCGGTTGTCGTCATAGTCATCGGCCTTGATGGTGAAGGGAGACTTCTGTATGCCGCCGGTGGTGTTGATGGTCTTCGACTCGCTGTTCTGCTGGCTGATGAGGCCCGTAAGGGTCAGCTTGCCAAACTGCAGCTTGGTCTTCACGCCGAAGAGGGCCGTGCCTCCGCGTATCAGGCTCGACCCGGTGGTCATGGAGACGTTGCCCGCCTCGAGCGACTTGATAATCTCGTCCTCCTTGCCCTCATAGCCGAGCTTGATGTTCTTCGAGTCGAAGTCGAAAGTAGCGTCGGTGTTGTAGGTCATGTTGAACTTCAGCTTGTCGCCGACAGAGGCGGCCACCGTGGCCTGTATCTTCTGGTCGAGATCGAAGAAGGTCTTGCGGCGCGAACGCAGCGAGAGCGAGGGATTGTCAGTCTTGTTGCTCTTGATGCCCATCTTGATCTGGGCGGTTCCCTGTGTGGTAAGGCGCACGCCTCCCGGGCCGAACACCTTCTCCAGGGGGCCGAGAGCGAAGTTCATGTCGAGGATGTCAAACGGCTGCTTACCCTTGTCGGCCACTGCTGCGGCATTCTGCTCGCGGAAGTATTGGTAGAGGTCGCGGCGGTTCTGCATCTCATGATACTCGTCAGCCTTCATCATGAAGGGGGTGACAAGCTCAGTCTGCCCGAGGCGCGTGCGTATGACATACATGCCCGTCTCGGGATCGTAGGTCGCCTCGGTCTTGATGTTCTCGGGAGTGGTCAGGTCAGCCACATACTCGCGGTCCATATACTCCTCCATGTTGAGGGGCAGAGTAGTCTGCACCGGCGAGGGGAGTATCACGCTGTCGGGTATCTCGGTGCCCGGCAGGTATTCCGACTCCGCAGGAGGCGGCGGTGGAGGCGGGGGTATCGATGGGGCTTTCTGGTATTGAGAGAAAGTCAGCAAAGTGCCCGACAGCGCCATGACAGGCGTTGCCAGCATCAGCGCGGCGTTGCGGATTTTCCTTAATACGTTCTTCAAGTCAGTCAGTTAAAATACACTCAAGAAACACTCAAAGCATTTTGAGGGCCTTGCGCACAGCCACCTCGGTGGAGAGTCCCGGCTCGGCCTGGAAGAGTTTCTTCAGCACGGCGCGGCTCTGCGGCTGAGGGAAGCCTAAGACCACCAGAGCCGACACGGCATCGGCGAAGGCTCCGGCGAGCGCAGGCTCACTTGAAGTTAACGAGGAGACATCCACTTTTATTTTATCCTTGAGGTCTATGATGATGCGCTGGGCCGTCTTGGCCCCAATCCCCTTGACCTGCTTGAGCAGGCCGACATTCTCCTCGGCTATCACCCCTTCGAGCTGGTCAGGGGTGAGCGAGGAGAGGATGAGCCGGCCCGTGCCCGGCCCGACGCCGCTCACGCCGATGAGCAGGCGGAACAGCTCCCGCGCGCGCTTGGTCAGGAATCCGTACAGGTCATGGGCATCCTCGCGGATCACCTCGTGGATGTAGAGACGCACCGTCTGCGCCCCCTTCGACTGAAGGGCGCTGTAGTCGGTGAGCGTTATGTTGATCTCATATCCCAGTCCCGCGCAGTCTATGACAGCCGAGGCCGGATTCAGTTCGGCCAGGGGGCCGGAAATGTAATCTATCATGCCAAGTTAACCGATTTCCTTCAAAGAAATTGCCCCGGAATCCAAAAAATTTGACTAAATTTGCATCATGAACCAGACCTTCAATTCTCGCTTGCTCGACACTGCGGTCGCCGAACTCTCCAAACTCCCCGGCATCGGACGCAAGACCGCCCTCCGCCTCGCCCTCCACCTGCTGAGGCGCGATCCAGAGGAGGCCGAGGCTTTAGGACATGCAATCATTGACATGCGCTCCAATATATGCTACTGCTCACGCTGCCATAACATCAGCGAGAGTCCCGTCTGCGCCATCTGCTCGGATTCATCGCGCGATGCCTCCACGGTCTGCGTGGTGGAGAATGTCAAGGATGTCATTACCGTGGAGGCCACTCGCGAGCACCGCGGCCTCTATCATGTCTTAGGGGGCGTGATTTCTCCTCTCGACGGAGTGTCACCCTCTGACCTGGAGATTGATTCCCTGGTCAAGAGGGTCAGGAATGAGGGCATCAGAGAGGTGATATTAGCCTTGAGCCCTACCATGGAGGGGGATACCACCAATTACTATATCTTCCGCAAACTCGCCCCGCTGGATGTCGAGATCACTATCCTGGCACGCGGCGTGAGCATTGGCAATGAGCTGGAATACACTGACGAGCTGACTTTAGGGCGCTCAATCCTCAACCGCATCCCTTTCCGCGACACCTTCAGCAGCTGAGCCCTCCCTGCGCAGGCAGAACAGCCGCACAGCGTCCCGCCCTTTTGATGTGCGTCTCCATCCGGGCAGCCTTCCGCAATCCTCCCAACTTGAGAAGAGCCGCAGGCTCGCTTCATTGCTCTGCGCCACCTTGGCTCCGAGAGCATACAGGCCCAACCGCGAAAATGCCAGGCGCGCAATGGCCTCCACTGCCATCCGCCCAATGCCCCTGCGCCTCCATTGGGGAGCTATGTATATCCCTGCCCAGGCGGTGAGGTCTCTGACTGAGATGTCATACAGGTCAGCTATGCCGGCCCCCTCCCATTCTGCCCCCGTCATGCCTCTTCGAGGCTGCGCTACGGCTTCTTCACCATATTCACGGCATACCTCCACAATCAGACGCAGCTGCCCGGCCCTGAAGGGGTCGGCATCGTAGCCTAAGGCATAGTCCAGCACCTGGCGCCGGCTCAGGGGCGCCATATAATCGGAGCTGTCCGCGCACGTGCCGTCATTCTCGGCAAGCCACATCAGCTCTGCATCCTCAGGCTCGACGGCCCTCAAGCGTATCTGCATCATCAGTGGAGAGCCTTCAATTGAGCCAGGGCGTTTCGGGCACCACCAGCCAGCTGCGGCAGGCATCGCCGAGGCGCGCCACTTCGCGCCGCCAGTATTCATTCTCGCTTCCTTGGAGCAGGCGCACCACATCTTCGCGCTCAGTGCCCGGCCCGGCTACGGCCCATGACCTCGAGAGAAGCTCCTTGTCAAGCTGCCCCGCGCCCCAGCCGCTGTAGCCAAGGAAGAAACGTATCTTCCCCTCTATTTCACCGCCTGACTTGATATATCTGCTGATGGCCTCGAGCTCTCCCCCTACATACAGGCCGGGCAGAATCTCGTGGCTGCCGGGAAAGATGTCTCCCAAGGTGTGGAGCATGAAGAGACGCTGCTCCTCCACCGGGCCACCGCTGTAAACCTCAATGTCGGCGCCATGCACCCAGTCTTTGAAAATATCGCCTAAGCGCAGGCCTGCCCGCTTGTTTAGCGTCAGGCCTATATAGCCCCCGGCCTGGTCCTTCTCCAGAATCAGGACGACTGAGCGCCGGAAGTATGGCTCCTTCATCAGCGGCTCGGCCAGAAGGAGAGCCCGGCGCGTGGGCGCCGTGCCCGGCTCGAGTCCGTCAAATAGCAATTTTTCTATATCCATGCCGCAAAATTAACCTATTTCCCCGATATGCGCCCCCCATAGCAGGATTTTTTGATAAAAAATTTAGGTTTCCTTGCAATTTTATCGAAATTTATTGCGCATACTCCGCGAGATTAATTAACTTTGCAATCATGATTGTTCTGAAATTTGGAGGCACTTCCGTAGGCACCCCGGACAGTCTGCGGAACGTGCGCGAAATCGCATACGGTCTCAAGGAGCCGGCCATAATCGTGGTGTCGGCTCTGGGAGGATTGACCGACAAGCTCATAGCGACCGCCCGCGCTGCGGCCGCCGGCGAAGACACGGCCCCCGAGATGGAGGCCATCGCAAACAGACACCACCAGATCATCAGCGAGGTCGTGCCCCAGGAGCGGCGCGAGGAGGTGCTCCGACAAGTGGACCCCCTGCTTGCCGAACTCGGGCGCATCTACGAGGGCCTCGCCCTCATCGGAGACCTGCCTGACCGCACGCTCGATGTCATAGTCAGCTTCGGCGAACGCATGTCTGCGCCCATAGTGGCCGGAATGATCGACGGCGCCAGATGCCACTACTCCCCCTCATTCGTCAAAACCGAAAAATGGTTTGGCAAGAACATCGCCGACACTCCGCTCACTACCCGGCTGATCCGCGAGGAATTTGACGAGGTGAAGCTCGAAGTCACCGGCGGTTTCATCGCCTCAGACCGCGATACGGAGGAGATTACCAACATCGGGCGCGGCGGCTCCGACTACACCGCCGCACTCATCGCCGCCGCCCTCGATGCCCGCTTGCTCGACATCTGGACCGATGTCGACGGTTTCATGACCTCCGACCCCCGCATCATACCCTCAGCCCGGGTCATTCCGGCCATGACCTTCGTGGAGAGCATGGAACTCTGCTCCTTCGGGG
This sequence comes from uncultured Sangeribacter sp., assembly GCA_964637105.1. GTDB lineage: Bacteria > Bacteroidota > Bacteroidia > Bacteroidales > Muribaculaceae > Lepagella. Next base: position 63,444 of record CAZWVY010000003.1, read on the forward strand.
CCAAAGTCATATATCCTCCGACAATCTATCCCGTGTTCCATAAGAACATCCCTATACGTATACTAAATACGTTCAATCCCTCCGCGCCAGGAACGTTCATCTCCGACCGTTCCGCGGAGGACCGCACCGGTCCCGTGACCGGCCTGTCCACCCTGCGCGCCACATGCCTGGTGACGCTCAGCGGTCCCATGACCGCCAATATCGCCACCCTGAACTCCCGCGCCTACAATGCCATGGCTCGAAATGGCATACAGGTCTACCTCCTCGCCCAGCCGGGCGACTCTCCCAATTTTTCTTTCGCTGTGGCGCAGGCTGACTCACAGTCAGCCATCAATGTGCTCAACGAAGAATTTGCTCCAGAACTTATCGACGGCGATCTGGAAGCCATCTCCCTCAAGGAGGGCCTCGCCACTATCGCAGTGGTCGGCGACAACCTCCGCGACGAGGCCGGACTCGGCGCCCGAATCGTCCACTCCCTCACCCGTGCCGGCTTGAATGTGGAAGCCGTCTCTGACGGATCCTCGGAAACCACCGTGACCATCATGGTGCCCGAAGAGGCCGCCAATGACGCACTCCGACTCCTGCACGGCCTTTTCTTCCCCGAATCTTGTTAAGTGTATATAATCTTATCTCAATTTACGACTATGGAAATTAAAAACGCAAAATATGTAATTTCTAACACCAGAGCAGACAAATGCCCTGACACCGACGTCCCCGAATATGCCTTTATCGGTCGTTCAAACGTCGGCAAATCTTCTCTCATCAATATGCTTGCAAACAACAAAAATCTCGCGAAGACCTCCCAGCTTCCCGGCAAGACTCTTCTTATCAATCACTTCTCCGTCAACAGCGGCGACTGGTACATAGTCGACCTGCCCGGCTACGGATATGCCCAGCGCGGCAAATCACAGCGCGAGGAAATCAAGCGCATCATCGAGGACTATGTGCTTCACCGCCGCCAGATGACTTGCCTTTTCGTGCTCCTCGACATACGCCACGAACCCCAGAATATCGACCTTGAGTTTCTCGCATGGCTCGGCGAGCACGAAGTCCCCTTCTGCATCGTCTTCACCAAGGCAGACAAAATCTCCGCTGCAAAAGCCAACCTGATGGTGGAGAACTACCGCAAGACGCTCAACGAATCCTGGGAGGAACTGCCCCCTATTTTCGTGACCTCCTCCGAAAAGAAATTAGGCCGCGAGCAACTGCTCGACTACATCGGCTCAGTCAATCAGATGATCAACGCCGATGAAGCGGAAATAGCCGCCTCAGACGCCGGCCCGGAAGAAAAAGCCCAAAAGACAGCAGCCGACGAATCAGCCCGCCTCGCCCTCAACGACGCAGCCCAGGACCTCCTCGCCCAAGACTGACCCCGGCGCCCCTCCTCGCCCCTCCGCTCTCCCCCTCCCCCCTCCGCTCTCCCCCTCTCCTCCTTTCTTACTGGCTCCTGGCTTCAGCCAGGAGAATCCGGCTCCCGGCTTCAGCCAGGAGCATCCCCCCCCGGCTGAAGCCGGGAGCAAAAAACCAAATACCCATGAAAATAGCATTTGCGGCCGACCATGCCGCCTACGCCCTAAAAGAGGCCATCAAAAAATACGTAGAGGAAAAGGGCTACGAAGTCAAAGACTTCGGCACCTATTCCGAAGAATCATGCGACTATCCCGATTTCGCACATCCCGCCGCATTAGCCGTAGAGAAAGGCGAATGTGACTTCGGCATCGGCATGTGCGGCTCAGGCCAAGGCATGCAGATCACCCTCAACAAGCATCAAGGCATCCGCGCAGCCCTCTGCTGGATTCCCGAAATAGCCGCCCTCGCCCGCCAGCACAACAACGCCAACTTCCTTGTGCTCCCCGCACGCTTCGTAAGCGAAGAAGAGGCCCGGCGCATCACTGACGCATATCTCGACTCCGCCTTTGAGGGTGGACGCCACCAGCGCCGCATCGACAAAATACCCGTCGGTTATGAAGCCGGCATACTTTGACATTTCCCTTAAGGATGTACGTTTCACGGGGCGACACGGACTCTTCCCCCAAGAGTCCGTGGTAGGCAATGAATTTATTGTCAACCTCACCGTGACGATAGAGGCCCCGCAAGGCGAGCTCACCATCGGCAATACGATCTCCTACGCCGAACTATACGACATCGTGCGGGAGGAAATGGCTGTCCCCACCCCCCTGCTCGAAACCGTATGCACACGCATAGTCGGACGCATCTGCGAGGCCTGCCCTACAGTCATCTCCAGTGAGGTGGAAATCACCAAAGTCGCCCCTCCAATCACCGGAATAGATGGCTCATGCGCGGTCAGATACCGTTTTTGATGTTTTTTTCAAAAAAAGCCGCCGCAAAATTTGGTCAATTCAAAAATAAGCATTAACTTTGCACTCGCAATCGGGAAACTGATTGCATGTTAAACAGAAATGGACGGTTCGCTAGCTCAACTGAATAGAGCATCTGACTACGGATCAGAAGGTTA
>CAZWVY010000004.1:0-32748 GCA_964637105.1 uncultured Sangeribacter sp.
AAACTGGATTGAGGTTATTTCACTGATGCGTAATATTGTCGCTCACCATTCAAGGCTATGGAACAGAAGTCTTGGCAAAAAGATTATAGACCCGAAAGGCAGACGTAATGCATGGATGAACGGAGAACTCTCAGAGCTGCAAAAGAAGAAGCCTTACGCAGTGATATGTGCCATTGCTTATCTATGCAATGCTATTAATCCCTCTCATAGTTTTGCGAATTCTGTTAAACGGCTATGCGCGGAATACCCTAATATCCCGCTTAGTAAATATGGATTTCCTCTAAGATGGGAGAAAGAACCGTTATGGAAATGAAAGTTATGAATTGCATACCTCGCTGAAAATGCGCAACTTTGCAGTATGAGAATAGATCACATAGCTATATATGTTCTTGATTTGGAAAAAGCCAAAACTTTTTTCTGCAAATACTTCAATGGAACTCCTAATGAAATGTACCACAACCCCAAAACAGGATTACGTACATACTTTATTTCTTTTCCTGATGGCGGACGCATAGAATTAATGAGCCGTCCCCATGTTAATCACCAAACTTTTGACCCATATCGTCAAGGCTTTATCCATTTACCGTCTTTTCGCACCCGACATATCGTACATGACTTCACTGTCATCGCCTCGGCACTTTGCTTGCAAAGAACTGACTTAGACCCCGTTTCATAGGGGTAATTTTGAATCATCCGCATAAAGAATGGGCCTCACCGTACCTTAGCAGCACGGTGAGGCCCATTCTTTTTGCGGATGATTTCTCGAGGGCCGCTCGGCGGTTTACCACATAACCTTGGCGGCTCCTGCGGATGTGCGGACCACATACAGGCCCTTGGCGGGCAGAGGCATGGCCCCGCGCGCGCCTATGGCCACGGCGCGGCCGTCTGCTCCGTAAAGGTCGTAGGCCATCGCGGGGTCGGCAGGGACGAGTATTCCGCTGGCCACTTTGACGTCAATCACGGCCGCGTCGGCACCTACAGTCTCCACTGCGCTCTGCCAGGGGAGGTTAGCGGGCACAAACCACAGCGTTTCGCTCCACAGGCCCTTCTCATCGCCCGATCCTACGGGACGCACCCTTGCGCATAGGCGCTGGGTCGGGTCAAGGCCATGTTCGCGCACGTCAACGCTCCAGGAGGTCTCCGCGCCTTGCATGCGCACCGCTTCACTCATCGCGGGATCATCGGCAAGGGTAAGCTCGATGTCGTCGATATAGAGGTCGAGGGCGGTGGCCAGGGGGGTCAGCACCATCTTAACCTGTGATACATAGGGGGGGAGAGTGACAGTGTAGTCATGTCCCTTGGCGGTGAAGTCATCTATGCGCTCTATGTGGCGCATGGTGCCGTCGGCGAGCACCTCATAGAGGTCCAGGATGGCGGTGGCTCCCGAGAAGCGGGAGCGGCTCCAGAAGCTGATGGAGGCTATCGAGCCTTCATAACGCTTGGTCATCAGCCAGCTGCCTGCTCCGGAAAGGGAGTATGAGGGGGCAGACTTGCCAGAATAATTGTCGCGGTTGTCATAACGGCCGATGCCGCTCCATCCTTCGGGGAGGCGCGAGCCGTCGAATCCGGCGGTTTCATGGCCGGTCACCTCCACGGGGGCGGCTACAGCTATCTGCGCCTCATAGGTGATGCCCTCCCCTTCGAGGGCATCCCATGAGAGGAGCACCTCACCGGGCTCGCCGTTGCGCTCGGCGCGGAGAGTCACAAATGTGTCAGCCACTCCGGCTCCGTGAGTGCGGAAGATTCCGGTGGCCTCGGAGCGGGAGGCGTTCACATCGTTTTCGGCGTATGCCACGGCTGCATAGGCCGTGCCCCCCTTGAGGCCCTCGAGCGTGAGGCTGAGCATGTCGCCCCTTTCAATGAGCTGCTCAGTCACATCGGCAAACCACAGCCCGTCGGCGTACTTGCCGATATTGGAGCCGTCAAACGAGGCGGCTTCATACACGCTCACGCGATAGCGGTCAGCGCCCTCCACGGCCATCCATCGGAGTTCTACGCTGCCGTTGCCCACAGAGGCCACGCTGACCTCGGGTGCGCTCAGCGCAGCCCCCTCCATCTCCTTGCCGCTGTCGGCAGTGAGGCGGAAGGTCACGCAGCCGTCAGGGTGGCGGCGGATTTCGGTGAATTCATATCCGGTCGATTTGTTGTCCCAGCTCAGGAAGGCGGGAGTCACCGAGCTCTGGTACTCGCACACAGTCTGGTCGCCGGGGAAGAGGTCGCCGGCGCGGGTGGTGGCGGTAAGGTCGTTGTCGGCCTCCACGAGGTCTATGCGCTGGCGGCTGGCGTCGTTGTTGGGGCGGTTGTCGCTCCAAAGCGCCTCGTCGAAGTCGATATGCCAGACAGCCATGCCCGAAGCGGGCAGATAGCCGTCATAATATCCGGCCCCGCGGCTCTCGAAGAGGAAGTATTCCTTCGGGCGCGAGATGGCCGGAATCTTGTATGCGAAATTGCGGGCCTCGGCAGGGAGCAGCGTAAACTCGCCTCCGCCGGTGACAGTCACGGGGAGCAGCCACTCCAGGGCATATTTCTCGTAGGCGGAGAACATCGGAGGCGTGTGCTCCGAGTTGTTGTAGTTGCCCGCGTCCATGCACGAGTAGGGTCCCGGGGTGAAACATTTCGACACCGTGCCGTTGCTCGATGTGTCATACAGGTCGGGGAGGCCGAGCACGTGGCCGAACTCATGGCAGAAGGTGCCGATGCCGCTCAGGCGGTTGTTGGAGCCACGCTCGCCCGAAGTGGCGTAGCGGTCGATCTTCACGCCGTCCAGCTCCACGGGGGCGCCGATGGCGGAGGTCAGGGTGTAAGCATGGGGCCAGATAGTGGTATTGACATCACCTCCGGTAGTCGCCCCCTTGCCGGGGAAGAAGATGTAGACGAAATCCACCATACCGTCGCCGTTGGTGTCATAATCGGCGAAGTTCACCTCGCCGTCAAGTTTGCTTACGGCCTCTTCTACCATCCGGCCCGCCGGGTAGACGGCTTTCTCCTTGCCGTCCGCCCCGATATAGGTCTCGTCGCTCTTGACATAGTCCACCTCGTTGCGGTCCAGCTGCACGGGACCGTAGACCTCAAACTTGGGCGAGAACTGCCCGAAGCTCACGGTATGGTAGAAGTCGAATGCGGAGCCGGTCGCGCCGGCCTCGCTGAATCCGGGGCGGTTGAGCATGTCGTCGATAGTGAGCCGGGGGTCATCGCTGATGCTGAACTTCTGGTCTGCGAAATCCACCAGGATCACGAGCACGCGCAGCTCGCCGTCGGTGCGCACCTCACGCAGGTCGTGGCCGTCGGAATTGTCATATTTCGAATCGCCGAGCTTATCGATTTTCTGCATTGCCGCGCGCCGCTCAAGACCGGGCGCGCGCTGCGGCCTTCCTGCGGCTGCTGGCATGGCGCAGGCGGCCGCCAGGGCGCCCGTCAAGGCTAAAGTATATATTCTTTTCATACGCTATACAGGTTAGTTTAGATTAATAACGGATTTTTTGTCATTCTATTAGCCTATCCACAAATTATTTCGTAATTTTGCATCTATGATGAAAGATCTGACCCTCAACATAGGCGGACGGCTCTATCCGCTGACGCGCCCCGCAGTCATGGGCATCATCAACGTGACTCCCGACTCGTTCTATTCCGGCAGCCGCACTCCCGGCGGCGACGCCATCCGTCGCCGCGCCGAGGAAATGCGCGATGAGGGAGCCGACTGGGTTGACATCGGCGGCTATTCCACACGCCCCGGAGCCGAAGAGGTCTCCCCCGCCGAGGAGACCGACCGCCTGGCCCGGGGCATAGAGGGTGTGAGGGAGGTGTGGCCCGAGGCCGTCATCTCCGTCGACACGTTCCGCGCCGGAGTGGCCCGTGAATGTGTGCGCCTCGGCGCCGACATTATCAACGATGTGGGAGGAGGCACACTCGACCCCGATATGTGGCAGACAGTGGCCGAACTGCGCGTGCCTTACATTCTGATGCACATGCGCGGAACGCCCGCCACCATGCAGACCCTCACCGACTGTGAGGATGTGACGGCCGATGTTCTGTCGGACATGATGCGCAAGGTCGCCGCGCTGCGCCGCGCCGGCGTAGCCGACATCATCATTGACCCCGGCTTCGGCTTCGCCAAGACTGTCGAACAGAACTACCGCCTGCTCGCCGGCCTGCGGCAGTTTGCCGACACGGGACTCCCCGTCCTGGCCGGCCTCTCGCGTAAGTCAATGATATGGCGCCCGTTGGGAATCACTCCGGAAGAGGCCCTTCCCGGCACTACGGCCCTCAATGCGGCGGCTCTGCTCAATGGCGCCGACATCCTGCGGGTGCATGACGTGGGGGCCGCCCGCCAGACAGTGGAAGTCATCGGCCGACTCATGGAGGGCGCCGAGATCCCTCCCCAAGCTTAACCCTGAATCCCGCCCTCAATGCTTGAATTCGGAATTAAAGACATCCTTGACATCCTGCTCGTCGGGATGCTGCTCTATTACATATACCGCATGATGAAGAGCAGCGGCACGCTCAGCCTCTTCTACGGCGTGCTGCTCTTCATTGTGGTCTGGATCATCTCGTCCGAGATACTCGACATGCGCCTGACAGGCACTATCCTGGACAAGTTCATGAGCATCGGCCTGATAGTGCTCGTCATCATCTTCCAGGACCAGATCAAGCGCTTCCTCATCGACATCGGCTCCCACGGAAGGTGGCGCCACCTCAGGCGCCTGTTCCACCGCGATGACGATGACGCGGAGAAAATACACTCCCAGATCATGGCCATCGTGTATGCCTGCATATCCATGTCCAAATCAAAGACTGGGGCCCTGATATGCCTGCAGCGCAAGGTGCCCCTGACCGACTACGAGAAGACGGGCGACATCATCGATGCCGACATCAACGTGCGCCTCATCGAGAATATCTTTTTCAAAAACTCCCCCCTTCATGACGGAGCCATGATCATATCCTCGCACCGCATCATGTCAGTGGGGTGCATCCTGCCGGTGAGCCACGACATGAACATCCCCAAAAGCCTGGGCCTGCGCCACCGCGCGGCCTTGGGCCTGAGCCAGGTGACCGACGCGGTGTGCGTCATCGTCAGCGAGGAGACGGGCCATATCTCCGTGGCCCGCGACGGCACGCTTCATGTCAAGGTCAAAGCCACGGAGCTGGAGCATATCCTTTCCGAGGCCGTGACAGCCTCGCCGGACTGACCTTCCTCCGTCCGTGAATCCCGGCTGCCGAGACCCACGAAATCACACGATTCCCAGATTTAAGCATGAAACGATTCCTGTCCCTCATATACCTGTTAATTGCAGCGCAGATATGCGCTCCGAATGCCGGAGCTCAGCTCATCCGCAAGGCTGAGCAGTTTATCCAGACTGCCCTGGAGGAGTCCACCTCCGACTCGACGCGCTCGGTATCCGTAGCCCCGGAGCTCCGCGAGAAGGAGACACGCGCCGACTCGGCGACCCTCGAGGAACTCTCGCTCAAGATACGCGAGATGCAGCTCAATGAGCTCATGCTCCGCTCGCAGCTCGACAATGCCCTCAACCGCAACCAGGCCGAGGACTCGCTGCGCCGCGAGCGCCGCCGCAGGATGGTGGATTCGCTGCGCAATGTCACGCAGGGGGTTCCGGTGGTCATTGAGAGCGACACCCTCTTCATGCTCTATGCCCCCTTGGGCTCCTATACCCCGGAAGACCGCGCGGCCCGCATCGCGGAGACGCTCTTGAAGATAGCCGGCGAAAAGCGCATCACCCGCGACACGGTGTCTGTGCGCGACAATGACGAGTATCTCGAAATAATGTTCGGCCCTCGGACCATCATGACCATAACCGAGCATGACGCCTTGTGGCAGAACACTACGCGCGAGGAACTCGCGGCCCGGTACGGACGCATCCTCAGCGCCAAAATCGATTATCTGAAGAAGGAAAACAGCTTCTGGCAGATCCTGCGGCGCGCCGGCCTGTTCGTGCTTGTCATAGTGGTGCAGTACATGGTCTTCAAGCTGATCAATTACCTATTCCGCAGACTCAGGCGGTGGATAATACGCTTCAAGCAGCAGCGTCTAAAGCCTGTTTATATCAAGGATTACGAGCTTCTCAACAAGCGGCGCCTGACACACGTGCTGCTTCTTGCCAGCAACCTCGTGCGCTGGCTGCTCCTGGCCACGGTGCTCATCTTCACCATCCCTATCCTCTTCGCAATCTTCCCCCGCACCGAAGGGCTCGCGCTCAGGATTTTCGTGTACATCCTCTCCCCCGTAAGGATGGTGGTGCGCGGGATAATCGACTACATCCCGAACCTCTTCATCATTGCTGTCATCTGGTGCTGCGTGCGCTACATTGTAAAGGGAATACACTACATAGCGGAGGAGATCCACTCCGAGAAGCTCAAAATCAGCGGATTCTATCCCGACTGGGCTCGCCCGACATTCAACATCATCCGATTCATGCTCTACGCCTTCATGATAGCCATGATATATCCCTATCTGCCCGGCTCCCAGTCCGGAGTGTTCCAGGGCATTTCGGTATTTGTCGGCCTCATCGTGTCGCTGGGCTCGAGCACGGTCATCTCCAATTTCATCGCAGGTTTCGTCATCACCTACATGCGCCCCTTCAGGACCGGAGATTTCATAAAGGTCAAGGACACAGTGGGCAATGTCATCGAGAAGACCCCCTTCGTGACTCGCGTGCGGACTGTCAAAAATGAGGTGGTCACCATTCCGAACTCTTTCATAATGTCAGCCGACACAGTCAATTACAGCGCTTCAGCGCGCCGCTACGGCCTGATTGTGCACACCGTCATGACGATGGGCTACGAGGTGCCGTGGCGCAAGGTGCATGACCTGCTGATACGCGCCGCGCTCGACACTCCGGGCATTCTGGCTGAGCCGCGCCCATTCGTGCTTGAGCTGGAGCTCAACGATAACTACATGAGCTATCAGATCAATGCCTACACCAATAATGCCGATGACCTGCCCCGCCTGACTTCCGACCTTCTGCAGCATATCCAGGATTATTTCCACGATGCCGGAGTGGAGCTCATCGCCCCTCATTATTACGCCACGCGCGATGGCAGCGCCTCGAGGATACCTCCCGGATTCCCCCGTGGCGAAACGCAAAAAAATTCCGGAACCTCCTTCTGACGGAGATTCCGGAGCATTTTTACGCACAGTTCATTTTCGGCTGAAACTTCAGACCCCATCTCATGAGATTTCATAAGATGGGGTCTTGAATTTTGTCGAGCCGCCTGGAAGGATTACTTGCGGATGCCGAGCTCCTTCTTGGCGATGATAGCGCGGTAGCGGTTGATGTCCTTGCGGATCAGATAGTCGAGGAGGCTGCGGCGCTGGCCTACGAGAGCCTTCAGGGCGCGTGCGGTAGCGTGGTCCTTGTGGTTCTCCTTGAGGTGCTCAGTGAGGTGCTTGATGCGCACGGAGAAAAGTGCGATCTGGCTTTCGGGGCTGCCGGTGTCGTGCTTGCCCTGTCCGTAGGTCTCGAAAATCTTCTCTTTTTCTTCAGTTGAAAGATGCATGGCTTGTGTGAGAATTTAGATTGGTGATTAAAAAATTTAGTTTGCGCTTTTGGGCAAAAAGGGATGTCCCGCGGGCCTCTCACAACCTCTCCCCGCCATCGGAACGGTCCGCAGCGGGCAGCGGACATGACTTTTCTGCAAAAGCACCGCAAAGTTACAAATTTTTTTCCGAACCGCCAAACCCCGCTCCCCGTTTCCCTTGATTAAATCCGATTTTCACACAGTAATACCTACTCCGTATAGTAAATTTATTGTTATAATGGGGACTTATATACGCTCTATGCGCCAGTCATCTATGGTGCGGGCGGCAGTGGAGAAGTTGACACCTACGAGTATTTTCTCGCGGACATCAGCAGCGTAGGACTCTGCGTAGCCCCGCTCTTTAATCTGGCGCAACGCCGACTCCGCGCTCGCGTCCACTTTGAACTCCATTATGTAAATGAAGCAATCCGTCTTCATTATTAAGTCGCAACGACCACGCGCTGAGTGGACCTCAGTGCTGACTTCAAAACCAAGAAGTTTGAAGACTATGGCCATCATGTTCTGAAAATGAATCTCCTTGTCGCGTTCATATTCGGAATTTGTATCAGAAAACAGGGACCTCAGCCGAATAAGAAATTTCTCTGCATCGCCGCTTTTTATTTCTTCCACAAAAGTCTTTATATTGAACACGGCTGCTGCATCAGACTTATGAAAGAAGTAATTTGCGAGCGATGACCAGAACCCTTCCGATACCTCCCGGTTAGGGAAACCGAGTATGTACTCTCCGGCTTCGCTGTCATATTCCTTTATAGTCAGATACCCGGCCTGATACATAAGGGGAACAACATCCCTCTCCATATCAGTTATATCGCTTAGATCACCCTCCCTTCTCCTCGCGCCTTCAAGGCTGCCTATTCTGAAAGGCTGACGGCTCAGCAATTTAATCAGAAAAGAAGATGTGCCGGTGGCGAACCAGTAAGACCCGAAGCGGGAATCGTCAAAGGCATTAAGCACACTGAAGGGATTATAAATCCTTTCGCCACGCTCACTGAAACGGTATCCATCATAACGCTTCCTGAACCCGGTCCATACTTCTTCCTCCGTCAAGCCCGTATTCGCTGCGAACTCTCTTACAGAAGGCCCGAAGGTTCCGCGGAATTCATTCTCGCTTATGCCGCAGATGGTCTCATACCGGGGGAGCATCGATATATCCTTGAGATTATTCAATCCGCTGAATACAGAAACTTTGCTGAACCTCGTGACACCTGTCAACATAGCGAAGCGTATGTACTGGTCACATTTTTTCAATACCGAGTAGAATGCCCGGAGCTCATCCCGGAGCTGTCCATGCAACACTTCATCATGAAGAGTATCGAGCATTGGCTTGTCGTACTCGTCAATAAGTATGACCGCTCCGTGTCCCGTCGCAAGATAGGCATTTCGTATGACTGTCTCGAAACGCCATGATATGCTCTTGTCAGGATTTCCGCCATACTGCTCTTCCCATATCTCAAGCACATTGCCAATAGTCTCAATCATTTTGCGGCAATCAGTGTAGTTTTCTCCGCTCAGGTCAAGGCGCAACACGGGATATGCCGTCCAAGTGTCCTCAAGCTTTTCAATCTCGAGTCCTCGGAAAAGCTCTTTTCTCCCGCTGAAATAGGCATCTATTGTGGATACCAACAAGCTCTTGCCGAATCGCCTGGGTCTGCTGAGAAATACGTAATCGGTGCTGTTGACAAGCCGGAACATCGAAGCTGTCTTGTCAACATAGAGATACCCTCCCTCCCTGATTTTGGAGAAGGTTTGTATGCCTACGGGATATTTTATTGCGGACATGGGAATCATGGGCTTGGGTCTTTACGTCGCAAATATATGAAATATTTCCCAATTTCTGCCGTTTGCATGCAAATATTTGGGAATGGCTAATCCCCCGCCTCATAAAATTCATAAGGCGGGGGATTACTTATGTCCGGATGCGTCATCGCAGGGTGCGCGGCAGGAGGGAGCGTATGCGCTCGGGACTCAGGCCGCGGCGGCGGGCGTAGTCTGACAGAGCCTCGTCGCTGACTTGCCCGAGGTCGAAATAACGGGCCTCGGGAGCGGCGAAAATCAGGCCGGTGGTAGTGGCCGAGGGAGACAGGGCGCCGTTCTCAGTCAGGCGTATGCCCGCATGGCCGTAATGAAGCACGCGGTCCAGCAGATGCGTCAGCGTCTGGTCAGGTAGCGAAGGATACCCTATGGCCGGGCGCGGACCCCGCTCCGGTGTCCCCGGGCACCACAGCTCGCCATGCACTTTGTCATGCAGCCACTCCGTGGCCGCCTCCGCCAGCCGGTCTCCCACCCCTTGCATTACCAATCGGCGGTACTCATCCTCCTCTTGTGCAAGCAAGATCTCGAAATCGGGCCCCACAGTGGCATAGAAAAGCCCGATCCAGTCATCTTTCCCGGCTACGAAATCAGCAGCTGCAAGCCGCAGTCCGCTCTCCTGACGCATCGTCGGGATGCGCAGCTCGCCATCCTCGGCATCCACCACGATGTCCGGGCCATCTCGATGCGCGGGCACGAGAGCTGCCGAGGCCCGGAGTTTCAATCCGGCTTCCTCCAGCCGGTGCAAAGCCTCCCGGCCATCGGCTAATAGCCTATCCTTCTCGGCTTCAACACCCTCTTTCCCGGCCGGAAGCCTCCAGATGCCCACATAAGCCTTCCAGTTAATCAATGGCGCCACCTCAGCTACAGGCACTTCAAACTCGGTCAGACCCGGTTTCTGCGGAGGCCGCTGCGGGTGCGCCGCTTTGCATGAGCCCGCGCCGGTATCTTTCTCGTCGGCCTGAGGCGCGGCTTCGCTCTTGGCGCTCCCGGCGCGCCCCTTGGCGAGATATTCCTCCCGGAGCCGCCGTTGCTCTTCACGTATCTCCTCAGCCGTGCGCTCACGCGTAGCCGGGTCTGCAAGCCGCGAGGCTATGTCAGGAAGCGTGGCGGCATCGCGGGTATGCACCACAGTGCCCGAAAACTCCGGGGCTATCTTCACGGCTGTGTGCAGAGCCGAGGTAGTGGCCCCCCCTACGCAGAGCGTGATGTCTGTCAACCCCTCGCGCTCCAGGGCACGCGCCACTTCGCACATCTCCGAAAGCGATGGCGTGATAAGGCCGCTGAGGCCCACAAATGACGCTCCCTCGCGCTTTACAGCCTCGACAATGTCAGCAGGGGGCACCATCACACCCAAGTCTATCACGTCAAACCCGCTGCAGCGGAGCACCACGGCGACTATGTTCTTACCGATATCGTGCACGTCACCTTTTACAGTGGCCAGGATAATCTTCTTTCCCGCGCCCGAGAGAGGCCGGTCGGTCATATTATCTCCCGCCTCGCGCTCTATATGGGGCGTAAGCCATGTTATGGCCTGCTTCATGACCCCGGCGCTGCGCACCACCTGTGGCAGGAACATCCTCCCTTCGCCGAAAGCCTCTCCGACACGGTTCATTCCCTCCATAAGACGGTTCTTCACCACCCCCATAGCACTCCCCTCTTCAGCTAAAGCTCCTGCGAGCACCAATTCCAGCGAGTCCGAAACTCCGGCCACCACCATATCGGCAAGTGGCATAGCCTCTCTCTTCATCTCGACTCCCGTTTTCTTAGCAGGCGCAGCTGCACCCTTCTCCTTAGCGGCAGCAGCCCGGGCGGCCATGTCGGCAGCGATGGCCGTGAGTCGCTCAGTGGCATCGGGACGGCGGCATAGCAGCACATCCTCCACGGCCTCGCGGAGCGACGGGTCTACGGATTCGATGTCAAGCGATGTGGAGGGATTTATGATGGCCATATCCATGCCACGCTTCATTGCGTGATGCAGGAAGACGGTGTGCATCGCCTCGCGCACCTTATTGTTGCCTCGGAACGCGAAGGAGAGATTGCTCACACCTCCGCTGACTGAGGCCCCCGGAAGATTCTTCTTGATCCACTCCGTGGCCCTCAGGAAATCCCAGGCATATCGGTCATGCTCCGGCATGCCGGTGGCCACGGTCAGGATGTTGGGGTCAAAGATTATATCCTCGCCGCGCATGCCCCCTTTTTCAGTCAGCAGCCTGTAGGCGCGGGCGCATATCTCGATGCGGCGCTCATATGTGTCGGCCTGCCCACGCTCATCAAAGGCCATCACCACAACGGCAGCTCCGAGGGCGCGCAGTTCGCGGGCATGCGCCAGGAAAGTCTCCTCTCCCTCTTTGAGGCTTATGGAATTGACCACCGGACGCCCCTGCACACGCCGCAAAGCGCGGCTTATCACACTGAAGTCCGACGAGTCTATCATGACAGGCACAGCTGCCGTGGAGGCATCCAGCCCGAGCAGAGTCACGAACCGCTCCATCTCCGTTGCGGTGTCGAGCATCCCGTCGTCCATGTTGACATCAAGCATGACAGCCCCCTTGCCAATCTGCGCGGAGGCGGTATCGAGCGCCCCGGCGGTGTCGCCCTCATTGACAAGACGCAGGAACTTGCGGCTTCCCGCCACATTGCACCTCTCCCCCACTTTGAGAAACCCGTGTTGCGCGGCATCGAGCGATTCGAGCCCTGACAACAGCAGGCGCGGCGCGCGCTCCGGGACTCTGCGGGGCTCGCCGGCCCGGGCAACCTCAGCAATAGCCGCTATGTGCTCCGGGGTAGTGCCGCAGCACCCTCCCACTATATTGAGCCACCCCTTGCCAAGATATGAGCTGATAGTACGGGCCATTTTCCCGGAAGTCTCCCTGTAACGGCCCATCTCATCGGGAAGGCCGGCATTGGGATGCAGGCTGATATAGAAGGGGGCATCCTGCATCTCCAGCAGCCAGGGCTCCATGTCTTCAGCTCCGAAGCCGCAGTTGAGCCCTACGCTGAGCGGCTCGATGTGGGCCACGGAGGCCAGGAAGGCCCTGACTGTCTGGCCCGACAGGGTGCGCCCGGTCTGCGTCAGAGTGACCGACACCATGACCGGCACATCCTCCCCGCGCATCCCTACACCTCTTTCTTCGCGCCATTTCTCCCGCGCGCTCCACAGACCGTAGATCGCCGCTTTGGCATTGAGCGTATCGAAGATGGTCTCAAGGAGAATCAGATCCACGCCTCCGCGCATCAGGGCGAGGCACTGCTCTTCATAGGCCCGGGCCATATCGGCGAATGTGCACCCGTCCTGCCCGTCGGCGCCCTGCGGCATGGAAAGGGAGACATTCGAGGGTCCGACGCTTCCGGCCACGTATGCGCGCCTGCCTGTGCGCAGGAAATGGCGCTCCGCGCTCTCCCGGGCCAGGCGCGCCCCCTCGCGGTTGATGCGCTCCACCTGCTCCTGCAGGCCGTAGTCGCCCAAGGAGATGGCGTTGGCATTGAAAGTGTGTGTCTCGATAATATCGGCTCCGGCCTCCAGATACGCGTCATGTATGCCCGAGATTATGTCAGGGCGGGTGAGCACGAGCAGGTCGTTGCAACCCTTCAGGACACCGGGCAGCCCGCGGAATTCCTCACCCCGGAAATCCTCCTCGGAGAGTCCGTGGCGCTGGATCATGGTGCCCATTGCTCCGTCCAGCACGAGGACGCGGTTCTTAAGCTCCTCAATAATTCCCATCAATATATCTTTTCGGCCACCTTGCGCACGCTGTCAGAGGCCATGAACGTATAGAAATGCAATCCCTCAACGCCGTGGGCGATAAGGTCGCGGCACTGCTCGGTGAGCCACTCCACCCCCACCTGCCTTACCTCCTCATCCGTGCGGCACTTGCGCAGTTCGGAGGCGAAGGCCTCGGGTATGTCGGACCGGAACACGCGCGGCAGCACGGTCAGCTGATTGCGGAGCACCACAGGCTTCAATCCCGGTATGATAGGCACCGTTATGCCTATCGAGCGGCACCGCTCCACGAATCGGTAATACTTCTCGTTGTCAAAAAACATCTGCGTCACCAGATAGGAGGCGCCATTGTCCACCTTCTTTTTCAGCCAGTACAGGTCGGAGTCCATGTTGGGGGCCTCCTCATGCTTCTCGGGATAGCAGGCCATGCCGTAGGCGAAGGGGGTCTCGATGCCCTCGAGGCGAGTGCCGTCGAGCGAGAATCCCTTGTTGAAGAGGTTTACCTGCTCCTGCAGTCCGGTGGCGTGCTCGTGATATATCTCGGGATTCTGCTGGAGCGTGTCGAGCGACTTGCAGTCGCCGCGCAGCAGCAGCAGGTTGTTGATGCCTAAGAAATTAAGGTCGAGCAGGGCATACTCGGTCTCCTCCTTGGAGAAGCCCTTGCAGATGATATGGGGCACGGCCTTGATGCCATACTTGTTCTGTATGGCGGCCGCTATGGCCACCGTCCCCGGGCGCTTGCGCACGCTGACGCGGCGCAGCGAGCCGTCGGGCTGCTCCTTGAGTACATGCTCGCTATGATGCGATGTGATGTTGATGTAGGCCGGGTCGAACTCCTTGAGGCGGTCGATGATGCCGTATACTTTATATATGCTGTTGCCCTTGAGCGGCGGCAGGATCTCGAAGGAGAACATCGGCTTGCCGTCGGCTCGGGCAGGTGTGATTACGCTCATTGTGTGGATGAATGTGTGAAAGGCCTCCGCAACATGATATGCGGCGGGGCCTGAATATATTGCTCTATCAATGTTTCGCCAGAGCGGCGCTGAGGCTCTCCAGGGCTGTCTCGAGGATGCTGCGCGGACATCCTGCGTTGAGGCGCATGTGGCCCTCCCCGCCCGGTCCGAACATTTCGCCGTCGTTGAGCGCGAGACGCGCGCCGTTGACAAACAGCTCCACCAGGCTGTCATGGCCCAGGCCCAAGGCTCGGCAATCAAGCCATATCAGGAAGGAGGCATCCGGGCGCAGGGGCTTGATTCCGGGCAGCCGCTCGGCGCAGAAGTTCTCAACAAACCGTATGTTGTCCTCGACATAGGCCAGCATCTGCCTGCGCCACGAATCCCCCTCGCGGTAGGCCGCTATAGTGGCGATGGGCGCTAACATATGCGGCTCATCAAGCTCATTGGCATGGAGGGAGCCGTAATACTTTTGGCGCAGCTCCTCATCGGTCACTATGGCATACGAGCTTACGACTCCGGCCATGTTGAAGGTCTTGGTCGGAGCGCCGAAAGTGATCGAGCATCTGCGCGCCGCTTCGGAAACGCTGTAAAACGGGATGTGCCTTCCGCCCCAGAGCACCATTTCTGAGTGTATCTCGTCGCTGATGACTATCACGCCGTGGCGGTCGCAGATGTCAGCGACCCTCTCCAGTGTCTCGCGGTCCCAGCACACTCCGGCGGGATTGTGCGGGCTGGCCATTATGAGCATCTTCGCTCCCTCACGCGCCAGTTTCTCAAGGCCCTCGAAATCCATTGCGTAGCCTCCTCCGGGGAGCTCCAGCAGCGGATTGGCCACCACCTCCCTGCCATCCCCCTCGGGCACGAGCCGGAAAGGATGGTACACCGGAGGCTGTATGATGATGCGGTCGCCCGGAGCCGTGAATATCTCCACAGCAAGGCCGATGCCCTTCACTATCCCCGGTATGTAGCACAGCCACTCGGGCTGCACCTCCGTGCCATACAGGCGGCGGTGCCAGTCGATGATGGCCGGGCGGTAGTCAGCCGGCTCCACTGTATAGCCTAATATGGGATGGTCAAGGCGGCGCCTCATGGCGTCGATGATGAAGTCGGGTGTGGCGAAATCCATATCGGCCACCCACAGAGGAGTCAGGTCGGGCCGTCCGTACCTTTCGCCGAGCGCGTCAGTCTTGAGGGCGCCGGTGCCACGCCGCTCTATGATGCGGCTGAAGTCATATTTCTTCTCCATCGTGCCTATCTTTTTGTATTAGTCCCGCCATTCAGCGCAGCCTCCACGGCCTGCCGCAGGTCAGCGGCCACATCCTCCGGGTCTTCGAGACCGATGGATAGGCGGATAAGGTTCTCGGGCACGTCAAGCGAAGCGCGCAGCTCCGGGGTCATATTGCCGAAGATTGTGCTGGCCGGGTGTATGGCCAGGCTACGGTTATCGAAAAGATTCGTCGCGCGGCGCACCAGCTTCAGGGCGTTGATAAACCTCATGCAGGCCTCGTAGTCGGGAAGCGTGAGGGTCACCATCGCCCCGAAGCGGCCTCCGTACTGGCTCCGGCAGGCCTCATGCCAGCGGTTGCCGGGCAGCCCGGGATAGCACACCTCTACGCCGGGTGTCACATCAGCTATCGCCTCGAGGGCGCGCGCCACTTCCAAGGCGTTGCGTTCCTGGGCCGTGTAGCGGGCATCCAGCGTCTCCAGGCCTAAGGTCTGCATATATGCCGCGTGGGGATTGAGGTATCCTCCGAGGTTCATCAGCATGTCCTTGCGCAGGCGGTAGTCGAAATCCTTCACAGTGCCGTAGTCTATCACCAGTCCTCCTAAGGAGGTGGCCCCACCTGAGATATATTTAGTGGAGGATAGTATCTCGACATCGATGCCTAAGGCGCGCGAATCCGTGTAGATGAAGGGTATCATAGTGGTATCGGCCACGACCGGCACCCCGCGCCGATGCGCTATCTCAGCGATGCCGGCCACATCCGCCACCTCCATCTGCGGATTAGTGACGGTCTCGAGATAGACCATGGCCGTGTTGTCATCCACCGCCTTTTCTACCGCCTCCGGATCAGTGAGGTCAATCAGGTCCGTCCTGACACCGAACCGGGCCAGCGTGGAGGTGAAAAGCAGGTAGGTGTTGCCGAAGAGATGGCGCGAAGTCACTATCTTCTTTCCGGCGGCACACAGGGCCATGGCGACAGCTGAAATAGCAGCCATGCCCGAGTTGAAGGCCACGACATCGCGGGCCCCGGTCAGCCCTTTGACGATATTCTCGTAATGTATGACCGTAGGATTGGTGACACGCGAATAATCGGGGTCGGAGCTGCGCCCGCAGAATGAGTCGGCCATTGTGTCTGCGTCCGGGAACTCATAGGCGGCGCAGTGATACACCGGCATAGAGAGGGCCCCGTAGGCATCCCCTTTCGGATATGGGGTCGAGATGACCCTGGTAGTCTTTTTCATTATCTTCTTTACCTGTAGAAACAAGGAATATATCCTTTACCTGTGGAAACAAAGTGCAAATTTAATCATTTTTTCTGAAAAAGGCAACCTGCGGCTTCATGGTTTGGCCGCAGGAATCAGAGGCGCTCGGTGAGCCAGGAGTCAATGCGGCGCTCCCCGGAGGAGTAGTTGATGCCGATGGCTATGACCTCGCTATGGCCGGCGCCCCAGGGCAGGGCGTACTCCTTGCGCTTGATCTGGTCAAGAGCCTCCTCGGCGCTCCTGTCATATTTCAGCTCCATGATGTAGACGTACTCATCGGTGCGCACAAGAATGTCGATGCGTCCGTCGGAGGTGCGGTATTCCACATCGGTCCGCAGGCCCACGAGCTTGAAAAGGATGTAGAGGGCGTTGCGCACGTCCTTCTCCCCCTTGATTTCCATATCGTAAGGCATGCCGGCAAACAGCGACTGCAGACGCTTCATCACTGCATCCGCATCCCCGCGCCTCAGCTCCGCCACGAGATCGACCACGAAGACAATGGCACTTTCTTTGTGGAGATTGGCGTAGTAGGGAAGGATATAGTTGAAAAAGCCCTCCGTCACCTCCTCGTTCGGGTAGCCAAGATGGAAGAGGCCCGTCTCGTCATCGTAGTTCTTGATGGTCAGGTAGCCCGTCTGGTAGAACAGCGCCACAGGATCCATATGGTCGAGGTCCAGGCCTGACAGCCCCGTGGCATCCTTCCGGGCCGGTGTCAGCCTCTGCAGGTCCACATGCTCCCTCTTCAGCTGCTCCACGAGCAACGTGGGCGTGCCCGACTCTATCCAGTAGTTGCGATAGGTCTTCTGGGCAAATGTGTTCAGCAGCGAGAATGGGTTGTATATGTCGGGGGAGATCTCCGCAAAATGGTATCCGTCATAGCGTCGCTTCAGCCGGGCGACCACCTCCTCGCGTGTTTTCCCTCGAAACTCCCCGATGCTCGCAATTCCCTCCCCGAAATTGTCGAGAAGCTCCTGCTCGGTGATGCCGCAGATAGCAGCGTAATGAAGGGAGAGAGAGATGTCTGAGATGTTGTTGAGGCCCGAGAACACGCTGAGTTTGCCGAAGCGGCTGACCCCGGTCAGAAAGACGAGACGGATATATTGGGCAGAACTCTTGAAATTAGAATAGAGAGACGCAAGATAATCCCGAAACATCTCGAAGCGCTCCCGGTCATGCAGATTGTTGACAAGGGGTTTGTCGTACTCGTCGACAAGTATGACCACGGGTTTTCCGGTGGACTCGTACGCGGCGCGGATGACGGTTGAGAATCTCACTGAGTGGCTGGACGCGCGCGTCTCTACGCCGTAGGTCTTTTCCCAAGTGGACAGCCTCTCATCAAGCAGGTCTTCAATCTCGCCATCTTTACGATACCTGCCGATGTTGAGGTCGAGATACAGCACCGGATGTGGTGTCCAGTCCCAGTCGGTCGAGTCGATATAAAGGCCCTTGAAGAGCTCCCGCCTCCCCTCGAAGAAGCACTTTAGGGTGGAGAGGAAAAGGCTTTTGCCGAAGCGGCGAGGCCGCCCCAAGAAGTAATACTGCCCTTCGTTGGCTATCAGTTCGAGGTATTTGGTCTTGTCCACATACAGGTATCCTCCTTCGCGCAGCTGCTCGAAGGATTGCTGGCCGACCGGGTATTTCACAAGTGCACTCATCTTCAATCTATTTATGGTGACAAATTTAGCAAAAAATCCCCGATTGCGCAATAGACGCAGCAGCCTAACCCTGTCATTCCACGGGAAATGAAGCCAAAAAGCCCCGGACGGGGAGGTCCGGGGCTGTGCTTGGACGGGGGCGCTCAGCGCGTCCCGGGCAGTGTGCGGTCAACTGTCGGCGAGGTGTTGCGGAACTGCGGCATGCAGTCCCCTACGCTCGAGCCGATATATGTCGGGTCGCAGCTGTAGTAGGTCTTGCCTCCGGAGCTGTAGCTGATGCCGCCCACGGGAGTCGCCAGATTCACAGCGGCGCTCTCGTGGCCCGGATAAGCCAGGAGCTGGTTCTCCAGTCCCAGCCCCTCCCACAGCAGGGAGGTCAGCATGATGGCGCGGTCCTCGCAGTCACATTTGGGATAGTAAAGCGTCTCCTCGAGGAAGTAGGGCTTCTCGAATCCATGATAGTCCTGGTCAGTGGCATACTCAAGGCCCTCATGGAAGAATTTCAGAAGGCCGTTGACAGCCTCCTTGTCGCTCATCCCTCCCAACTGCTCCTTCACCTGCGCGGCCAGCTCCTTTCTCAGGTCCGGCATGAGCACAGAGGCGGCGTAGCCCTCGGTAGGCATCTGCGGATAGCGGTAGATAAGGGGGAAGATGTTCTCGTTGAGGGTGCCCGAGAGCTTCAGCGGCCCTGCGGCTATCTCGAAACTGCGCGGCTTCTCGGGGAGATTGAGGCCCCGGAGCTCGAGCGAGGTGACGCGTCCCAGTTCGGCGCCCTTCGGCATCCGGGCCGTGTAGACGGCGCCGTCGACTGCCGACTGGTCGAAGCCAGAGGGTACGAACACCGTATAGTTCCTGCCGTCGAGAGTGATGTAGTTGATGCCGTAGACAGGGCTGTCAAAGGGCATCAGCAGCAGAGGCACGCCCCCCTGTGTCTGGGCCAGGCGCACATCATATCCGCTGTTGGCCAGCAGGTAATGCGTCAGGCTCGTGATTGAGGCTGCGTTGGCCTTAGGGAACTTGCTGTCGGCATACGACCGCATCAGCTCGTAGGTCAGATAGCCGTTCAGCCCCATTTCGGAGGCCTTCTCATAGAGGTTTTTCGCAGCGGCGCGCACTTTCTTGTCGGAGTCAAGCTGTGTCCAGTGGCGCCCCATGTCGCCGGTGTTGCGGATCTCTTCGTTGATGCTGAAGTCCGTCGCAGGCACGGCAATCTCCATGCCGAAGAAATCGAAACGGTCTTGCGGCCCGACAGGCGCCTCAGGGATAGCCGGAGGCGCGGGAGCCTCAGGGAGTGCCGGAGTAGCAGGAGTCTCAGGGGCTGCCGGGGGTTGAGGCGTCTCGTCGGCAAAGACCGGATCATTTTCAGTCTTGGGCCGTATCGGCCCTCCCGGGGCCTCAGCCGGCACCTGCCCCAGCGAGGGACGGTCTACCAACGGGTCAATCCCCGTCTTGGGTCGTATACGACCATCCGGCGCGGGGGCCGGGGTCTGTGCCAGGGAGGGGCGGTCTACCAGCGGGTCAATCCCTCTCTTGGGGCGCAGCTTTCCGTCAGGGGCATCAGCCGGAATCACAGTGAGGTCCGGCCGGGGCGTGGGGGTCAGCTTGATCGGGGGCGGAGGCGTGGCCGGAGGCACGTCGGCAGGCGATTTCTCCGGAGCCTTCTCAGGCTTTGGTCTCGGCTCGGGCTTGAGCATCATCTTGGGCTGGAAAGCCACCCATTCGCCATCAAGCCATTTGGCGTAGTTTTCGAGCACGGCAGTGCGGAAATCATTGAAATCGTCGTCAATGGCCGCAGCAAACTCCTCGAAGCTCATGCCGCTGTACTTCCCCTGGCCGCTCTCGCCTCCTGCCGGACGCTCTGCGGCCGAGGCGGCGGTCAGCCCCCCGGCGAGCAAAAGCGCCAGTATAAGCGGAGTCTTCATGACGCGCGGGTATTACTTGAACGCTTCGCGGACCACCTTGGCGAGCTCGCCCTGGAGCTGCTGCTCCTCGATGAGCTTCTCGACGGCGCGCGCCTTGGCGTTGGTCGCAGCCTCGGGATTGAGGATGTACATGATCTGAATCTCATAGGTGCCGTCGCCGTTATCCTTGATCAGGGCGTATGACTCCTGGAGCTCCCCTCTGACCTGGGTCTGGGTCTCGGTGATGAAGGCTGTGGAGAGCTGCTCGCGCTCCGCCTCGGGGATGCCTGCGTCGGCCAGCAGTCTGTTTTTGCCGGCGATGTCGGTCTGCATGGCGGTGGCATAGTTGCGCAGTGCGTCAGTCTGGGCCATGGTGCGGCCGTTGCTCTTCGACTTGGTGCGGGTGGAGTTGCCCTCGAATTCCTGGAATTCAAACTCCTCCACCTTATTGTAGTGCTTGAGCAGGGCAGCTTCCAAGGGGAGGCTTCCCATCACATCGTAGCCCTTCTTCTTAAACTCTTTCGCTCTGGTCTTGGCCAGTTTCTCGTTAGCCTTGATCTGCTTGCCGGAGAGTTCGGCGTGCATTGCCGGCATAGCCAGGCACAATGCCATCAGGAGCATGATAATCTTTTTCATTGCTTGTTGGTTTTAGTTTTGATTATGGTTAATGGTTTTTAGTTTGGAGTTTGGAGTTTTTAGTTTTCAGTTTTGAGTCGGTCAGTGCCGGATTTCCTCCATGTTGGTCACCGGAGCCTTGATGCTTACCCTCACGGCCTTGCAGGCCATTGCCGGGTCATGCGCGGCCATCCGCTGCAGCCAGCTGTTGAATTCTCCCACGCCCATGGTCGGCAGCGCGCGGCGGCTCGCGGGGCGCGCCCAGGGGCCGTCGGCATACTGGTTTGGCGAGAAGATGAAATAGACGGTGTTGACATCCATCTTCTTGCCGGGGTCCACCAACAGGGTGACGGGAATCATTCTCACGCCGTCGTCCGTCAGGCGGTCCGCATCAAAGAGCACGTAGTTGTATCCCTTTGTGACCTTGAAGGAGTCGGCCGTCGAGGAGCGCGAGGGGAAAAGGCGGCTCACGACTCCGTTCTCGTCAATCAAGCAGACAGTGAGCCATCCGTCGACCGAAGGAGAGCTGAATGAGGCGTACATGTGGTCGCCCGAAGTGAACTGCGTACCTTTGCTCCTGAGATCGGGGGCCGTCAGGGTGGCGCACTCCACCGCGGGGGCCATGTTGGTCACCGGGCGCGCCTTGAACTCGCAGATGCAGTCCACCACCAGGGCGCCATCCTTGAGATTCTCTGCATATGACGAGCTTATATCGGCTACCCATTCCCCCTTGAGCTCGAAGGCGCTGCTGCTGTAAAAGCGGGTGACCTCGCCGCGCTCGTCAATTGAGTCATCCTGGGTGACGACCTGGGTCATGACCGTGCCGAAATTTTCCTGTATGGCGTTGTATATGGCCATCTCGCGGGCCTTGGCGCGCGCTTCGGCCAGGCTCTCGTTGGGGTCGGCATAATACACCGCCTTCCCCTTGAGGGTCTTTATGGCAGGAGCCGCCGCAACCGGCAGAGCGCACAGCAGGGCAGCCAGCACCGCCATCGCCGCGAGCGTCCTGCGCATCGTCCGCGCAGACCGGACTGCGAGGCTCCTGACGAGGCCTCCGCGCCCGGAGGCGCCGCTCCGCATGATGGTCTGTATCGGGGTTGTTATGTTATGGAGTTTCATGCTGTGTCAGTACAATTGTGCAAATTTACGATTTTTATACCGAATTTCCCACATGAAACAGCTATTTTTTGCGTTATTTCACATTTTTCGCGGCAATATCAACCCTATTTCCGCGTATTTAAGATGTATATAACCTTAAGAGACATCATTATTCTTACATGAAGATAACCCGTATTCCCCTTATGCTCGCTTCCGGCATGATAGCCGCCGGCCTCGCCACTTCCCCCGTGATGGCACGCAGCACATACGATCAGCAGTTCGCATCCTGGCCCGTCTACAACGGCGATGACCTTGAGCTCACCGTAGATGACTACGGCACCCATTTCCGCCTGTGGTCGCCCAAGGCCGAGGCAGTCCGCCTCTCACTCTATGACACCGGACGCCTGGGCAAGCCCTACGAGCAGATTGAGATGAAGGCCGACCCCTCCAACGGTACCTGGACGGCATCCGTCCCCTCGCGTCTCTATGGAAAGTTCTATACGTTCCAGGTCAAGCAGGACGGCAAATGGCTCAATGAGACCCCCGGCGTGTGGGCCAAGGCTGTCGGCGCCAACGGCGAGCGCGCCGCCATCATCGATTTCGCCTCTACCAACCCTGAGGGATGGAGCGAGGACAAGGGTCCCAAGGTGGATAATTTCTCGGATGTCATCATCTACGAGATGCACCACCGCGACATGTCGATGCACCCCTCATCGGGGATCGCCAACAAGGGCAAGTTCCTCGCCCTCACCGAGGAGGGCACCGCGACCCCCGGAGGCCAGTCCACAGGCATCGACCACCTCAAGGAGCTCGGCATCACCCACGTGCACATCCTCCCCTCCTACGATTATAATTCGGTGGATGAGATCAACCTCCAGGACAATACCTACAACTGGGGCTACGACCCTCTGAACTATAACGCTCCGGAAGGCTCCTACTCCACCAATCCCTCCGACCCTACCGCCCGCGTGCGCGAGATGAAGGAGATGGTCAAGTCGCTTCATGACAACGGCATCGGAGTGATTATGGATGTGGTCTACAACCATACCGCCCAGAACGATGACTCAAATTTCGAGCTGACCGCCCCCGGCTACTATCACCGCCATTGGGACGACGGCCGCTATTCCGATGCCTCAGGGTGTGGCAACGAAACGGCCAGTGACCTCCAGCAGATGCGCGACTATATCATAAATTCCGTGAAATACTGGGCCAAGGAATACCACATAGACGGTTTCCGCTTCGACCTTATGGCCATTCATGACACGGAGACCATGAACCAGGTGGCAGCCGCCCTCAAGGAGATCGACCCCTCCATCTTCGTATATGGCGAGGGGTGGACTGCCGGTGACTCCCCCCTCCCCGTCGCCGACCGCGCGCTGAAGGAGAATGTGTCCAAGATGACCGACATCGCGGTCTTCTCAGATGACATTCGCGATGCTGTCAAGGGCCACTACACCGACGCCACCGACCGCGGCTTCGCCACCGGCAAGCCGGGCCAGGAGGAGACGGTCAAAATCGGCATCGTGGCCGCCACCGCCCATCCGCAGGTCAACTACAAGAAGGGCAATAACTCCAAGTTCCCCTACGCCAAGTCGCCCGAGATGGTAGTCAACTACGTATCCTGCCACGATGATCTGACGCTGACCGACAAGCTCCGCAAGTCGATGCCTGACGCCACGGACGCAGAACGCATGGAGGCTGCCAAGCTGGCCCAGACTATCATCTTCACTTCGCAGGGCACTCCGTTCATGTTTGCCGGCGAGGAGATTTTCCGCGACAAGAAGGGCGTGCACAACTCCTACAAGAGCCCCGATGACATCAACGCCATCGACTGGACGCTCAAGGAGGCCAACCGTGACCTGTTCGACTACTACCAGGGCCTTATCGCCCTGCGCAAGGCCCATCCCGCCTTCCGCATGACCTCGGCCAAGGACATCGCCAAAAACCTTGTCTTCGACAAGATTGACTCGGCGAAAACTCCCAACCTCATCGCCTACTCCCTGCGCAACCATGCCAACGGCGACGAGTGGCAGGAGATCAAGGTGGTCTTCAACGGAGCCGACACCGCACGCGAGTACAACGCGCCCAAGGGCGACTGGATGATAGTGGCCCGGGACGGCAAAATCTCCCCCGTAGAGGGCCTCGGCTCCTTCGCCGGAGGAGTCATCACCCTCGCCCCCCATTCCGCCCTCATCCTCGCCAAAAAATAATCGCACAAGCATAAAGTAAGCGCCGCCGGATGGCTCAAGCCATCCGGCGGCGCTTACTTTATGCTTGCTACTGCGGATCAGCGGTTCTTGTACATGTCGTCGTAATAGCGCTCGTAGTCGCCGGAGGTGATGTTGTCCATCCAGTCCTGGTGGTCCAGATACCAGCGTACCGTCTTCTCTATCCCCTCCTCAAACTGCAGCGAGGGCTCCCAGCCTAATTCGGACTGGAGCTTGCGCGAGTCAATGGCATAGCGCAGGTCGTGGCCCAGGCGGTCGGTGACGTAGGTGATTAGCTTCTCCGACTCTCCCTCGGGATTGCCCAACAGGCGGTCTACGGTCTTGATGATGACCTTGATCAGGTCAATGTTCTTCCACTCGTTGAATCCGCCGATATTGTACGTCTCGGCAACCTTGCCCTCATGGAAAATCAGGTCGATGGCCCTCGCGTGGTCCTCCACAAAGAGCCAGTCGCGCACATTCTCCCCCTTGCCGTAGACAGGCAGAGGCTTGCCGTGGCGGATATTGTTGATGAAGAGGGGAATGAGCTTCTCGGGGAACTGGTAGGGGCCGTAGTTGTTCGAGCAGTTGGTCACCAGCGTCGGCATGCCGTAGGTGTCATGATAGGCGCGTACGAAGTGGTCAGACGAGGCCTTGGAGGCCGAATAGGGGGAATGGGGGTTGTATTTGGTGGTCTCCACGAAAAACTCCGTGCCATAGGCCATGTCATCCTCGCTCGAGGCCTTGGTGGTGAAGGGCGCCGGCACACCCTCGGGGTGCGTCAGCTCGAGAGCGCCGTACACCTCATCGGTCGAGATATGGTAAAAGAGCTTGCCTTCAAACTTCTCCGGGAGCGACTCCCAGTATTCCTTGGCAGCCTGCAGCAGGGCCAGAGTGCCCATGACGTTGGTGCGGGCGAAAGTGAAGGGGTCCTTGATCGAGCGGTCCACGTGGCTCTCGGCGGCGAGATGGATGATGCCGTCGATTTCGTACTCCTTGACGATGCGCCGCATTTCGTCGAGGTCGGCGATGTCAGCGCGCACGAAGGTGTAGTTGGGCTTGTCCTCGATGTCCTTGAGGTTGGCGAGGTTGCCGGCGTATGTCAGTTTGTCGAGGTTGACTATGCGGTAGTCGGGATACTTGTTGACGAAGAGGCGCACCACGTGCGAGCCGATGAATCCCGCGCCTCCGGTGATGAGTATGTTGCGTTTCATTCTTTTGCTTCCTTTAGATTCTTGATGCAGACTTTGAGCGAGTCCGTCCAGTAAGGCACCTTGATGCCGAAGGTCTTCTTCACCTTGGTTTTGTCGAGCACTGAGTAGGCCGGACGCTTCACGGGCGAGGGAAACTCGTCCGAGTGGCAGGGACGGATGTCGCAGCCGGAGTGTCCTGCTATTTCGGCGATAGCTTTTGTGAAGTCATACCATGAGCAGACACCCTCGTTGGAGTAATGGTATACGCCCTCGTTGCCTTCGTACGCACGAGCCTCGATGATGCCGAAGATAGCGTCGGCGAGGTCTTGGGCGTAAGTAGGCGTTCCGGCCTGGTCGAAGACCACGTTGAGCTCCGGGCGGTCCGCAGTGAGCCCTAACATGGTCTTTACAAAGTTTTTGCCATATTCCGAGTAGAGCCAGGCGGTGCGGAAGATGAGTGCCTTCGCGCCGCTCTCGGCGACAGCCTCCTCGCCATGCAGCTTGGTAAGTCCGTACACTCCGGTGGGATTCGCAGGCTCCTCCTCCGTACGGGGGGTGTTGCCAAGCGAGCCGCCGAACACATAATCGGTCGATACGTGTATCAGGGTCGCGTCATTGGCCTTGGCGGCCTCGGCAAGATTGCGCACCGCGCCGGCGTTGAGCTTCTCGGCCAACTCGGCGTCGCTCTCAGCCTTGTCCACATTGGTGTATGCCGCGCAGTTGACAATCACCTTGACATCATTGTCCTTCACCATCTTCTCTACCGCCCCGGCATCGGTGATGTCGAGCTCGGCCACATCGGTGAAGATATAGTGGTCTTTGGAGTCGCGGGCGGCGTTGCGCAGCGAGGTGCCGAGCTGCCCGTTGGCTCCTGTCACAAGAATATTCATTTCTACGTTATGAAATTACGATTGTACCGTATGAAATTTCGTTTGATTCTCAAAACTCGCTGGTCTCAGAACTCGCCGAAGGTGAAGGGGGAGTCGAAATCCTTGAGCAGCGGATGGCGTGTGTCCTTCTCGGAGAGGATGGCCTCAGCGGTGTCGAGGCGCCAGTCGATGCCCAGCGAGGGGTCGGCTATGGATATGCCTCCGTCAGCCTCGGGCGCGTAATAGTTGTCGCACTTGTACTGGAACACGGCTATGTCGCTCAGCACGGCGAAGCCGTGGGCGAATCCGCGGGGCACGAAAAACTGCAGATGGTTCTCCTCCGTCAGTTCGACAGCCACGTGACGCCCGTAGGTTGGCGACCCCTTGCGGATGTCGACCGCCACGTCAAGCACAGCCCCTCTGACACATCTCACCAGCTTGGCCTGCGTGAAGGGAGGGCGCTGGAAATGCAGCCCGCGCATCACGCCGCGCGAGGAGCACGACTCATTGTCCTGCACGAAGTCCACCGGGCCCACAGCCTCGTCAAACACCCGCTTAGAGTAACTCTCGAAAAAGTATCCCCGCGCATCTGTGAACACCCGGGGCTTGAGGATGACCACACCCTCGATTTCAGTCTTTATAACCTCCATTATGAAAGTCTTGAAAGTCTTTTAGTCTTGAAAACCTTTTAAGGAATTGAGGATCATTCCATGTTGCTGTTGTGCGTGCGCTCCACCTCATCGACCACTTTGAGCAGATACTGCCCGTACTGGTTCTTGAGCATGGGCTTGGCGAGCTCCCTCATCTTGTCTGCGTCAATCCATCCCTGGCGGAAGGCTATCCCCTCCAGGCAGGCTATCTTCAGGCCCTGGCGCTTTTCGAGCACTTCGACATAAATCGAAGCCTCCGCCAGGGAGTCGTGGGTGCCGGTGTCAAGCCATGCGAAACCGCGCGGCAGGGTCTGCACCTTGAGCTCCCCATCCTTGAGGAATTCCTGGTTGACCGTGGTGATTTCCAGCTCTCCGCGAGCCGAGGGCTTGATATTGGCCGCCACGTCCACCACCTTGTTGGGATAGAAGTAGAGGCCCACCACGGCGTAGTTGCTCTTGGGATGCTCGGGCTTCTCCTCGATTGAGAGGCAGTTGCCCTCGCGGTCGAACTCAGCCACGCCATATCGCTCGGGGTCGTCGACCCAGTAGCCGAACACCGTGGCCTTGCTGTTCTCCTCAGCCTCCTTGACCGCCTGGCGCAGCGTGGCCGAGAATCCGGCGCCATGGAAGATATTGTCGCCCAATACGAGACATACCGTGTCATCGCCGATAAACTCGCGGCCGATGATGAAGGCCTGCGCCAGTCCGTCGGGCGAGGGCTGTTCGGCGTATGTGAACTTCACGCCGTAGTCCGACCCGTCGCCGAGCAGGCGCTTGAAGCCCGGGAGGTCCTGCGGAGTGGATATGATGAGTATGTCGCGTATCCCCGCCTGCATGAGCGTAGAGATGGGATAATACACCATAGGCTTGTCGTAGATCGGAAGCATCTGTTTCGACACGCCCTTGGTGATAGGATAAAGACGGGTGCCGGAACCTCCGGCGAGCACTATTCCTTTCATATTGTGTATCGTGTAGTCAGGGATTTTTAAATTTAAGTCTCAGGATGGGGATTATAAGTCTCAGGATGGGAAGTGCGGCAGGCGCTCACTTGCGCCGGAAGAGCTCGCAATACTGCTCGGCCACCTGGCTCCAGGTGTAGCGCCGGCGCGCTATCTCCTGCATCTGCGCCCCCTCCCTCTTATCGGCAGGGGCATGGGCCAGAGCGTCGAGCTCCTCGGGCGAGGAGAAGTAATATGCCTTCCCCTCGGTGGTCTCGCGGTTGTAGACCACGTCCCACGTGGCGATGGGTATGCCGAAGTGCATGGCCTCCACCAGCGAGGGGTTGGTGCCCCCCGCGCTGTGGCCGTGTATATAGAGGCCGGCATTGGAGCGTATGGTATAGAGCGTGTCGAGGTCGTAGATGGCGTCGAGCAGGTGGATGTTGGGATATTCCGAATACTTCGCCCTGAGCTGGCGCGACCATTCGCTGTGGTTCCAGTTGCCTATGAACACCAGGTCCCTGTCGGATCCGGCGAAGGCCTCGAGGATGATATGGCTGTTGTTCTCAGGTTCGATGCGGCACACCGTGACCCCGTAGCGTCCCGGGGTGAGGCCGTAGCGGTCGAGTATCTCGCGCCGCTTCTCCTCAGGGACATGGCGCAGCGCATGGTCGCCTCCGTAGGCTATCAGCTCCGAAGGACGCCCGTAGGTCTGGGTGACATAGTCCTGTATCCCCTTGTTGTCCGCCACGATGATGTCGGCATGCTTGACGGCCATCGCCTCGGAGGCCTTGAGGAGCTTGCGGGCGGCCAGCCCCCATTTCTCGCGCCGGTGCTCCAGACCGTCGATATTGACGATGATGCGGGCCTTGGTGAGGCGGTGGAGCAGGGGCATGAAGAGGCAACCCGACACGCCTAAGACGAGTATGACATCATAGCCTCTCAGCGAGCGGCACATAGACACCATGTCGTAGGGTATCGACTGCGCGCCGTTGGCGTGCAGCCTGACATACTTGAGGTCGGCCCCCTTGTAGGTGTGCATGCGCTCTCCCATGTCAGACAAGCTGCAGAATACAGTGTAATGTATGTCAGGCGGACAGTTCTCGCCGAGCATGTTCTCGACGAGCGACTCAAATCCGCCGTAGCTTGCCGGCACTCCCTGAGTGCCTATGATCGCAACTTCAATCATAGTGTGTCATCCTTGGTTTCGATTCCCCGGCTTACCACCGGTCTCCCTTTCACTCCTCCCCTCGATGATGCCGGCGACGGCCCCGGCCGTCCGCTCGGCGTCAAACTGCACTGCGCGCGCCAGGGCATTGCGCGAGCATGCCAGATAGAGCCCGCGGTCGGTCAGCAGCCGCCTCACAGCCTCCGCGAGTCTATCCATGTCGCGCGCATCTATGCGGAAGCCCTCCTTGCCATCCTCGACCATCTCTGCTATGCCCCCCACCGGAGGCACCACCACGGGCAGCCCGCAGGCCATGGCCTCCAGGGCTGTCAGCCCGAAAGTTTCCACAAAAAGGTCAGGCCGCGAGAGGTTCACGACCATTGAGGCACCGTTATACAGCCCCGCCACATCCTTGACGCGCGGCAACACGGCCACATTGCCGGGACGGTCCTTGGCCTCCCCGGCAAGCCATTGCGCGACAGCCTCCGGCTCCTCGTTGAGCACGAGCCTGAAACGGAACTCCGGCAGCCTGCGCGCCAGCTCCAGGAATTCCCCGGTGCCCTTGTAGGCCTTGAGCGATCCGAGCATGAGCACCTCCCCGCGCCCGAAGGCCTTCTCCGGGTCCGGGCGAAGCTGCGAGACAAAAGCGGCGTCAAGGGCGTTGGGCACGACCGTGACACCCTTCTTCCGTCTCAGATATGAGGCCTGGTGGGCCGATACGCAGATTATCCCGTCTGCCAACTTCTGCATCACAGCTGCCAGCATCCGGTAGAATCCGCTCTTTACGTAGGCGTTCTCATGGTAATGATAGATCACGCGCTTGCCGCACAGCCGCCCCGCGAGGGCGGCGCCGGCCGGAAGGATAGTGTTCACGTAAAACACTGTATCTCTCCTAAAGATGTAACGCAATGCTTTGCAGAATATTTTAACCTGCGCCAGAGAATAGCGCAGCATCGTCACGGCCGGATTCGGCGAGAACCGGTAGGAGGTGTCATGCATGCGCAGCCTCCCCTTCAGAGGCTCCTCCGCGGTCCTGTCTTCCGCCCCCTCCAGCGAGTCGAGCACACCCCCGCGCGAGGTGTATAAATCCACATCGTAACCGCGCTTCAGCAGACCCTCCAGCACGTTGCGCAGCACCTTCGGACTGCCGCTGTAGTCGTTTAGCAAGTGAAAGCAGGCTATCCTCTTTTTCATAATTTTTCAAGCATCGCTGTCCATATCCGGACCTCCGGAGTCAATTTTCCTTTCTCCCGTGCCGTCCAGCGTGAGATCATATCGAGCAGGTAGCATCGCAAGTCCATTTCGTCACACCACCCGCAGCCCCTCACCCGGCGCAGAATCTCTTCCGGCTCCAGATGCTCCACATGGATGGCCTGCTGTATGACAAAGTGATATCTGTCGAGCATAGGTGGATAAGTGCGCTGCCCGTACTCCCAGTCGAACACATACAGCCGCTCTCTTCCCGGTCGTCCTTTCTCCGGCTGCGGAGCAAGCACAAACATGTTCCAGGGCGTGAAGTCTGCATGATAGGCAGAGAAACTCACTTCCTTGCCGATGTAACGGGCGCGTACCTCATCTATGGACTTCCTTATTACCTCACCCTCAGCTTTGGGAAAGCCGGGCAGATACCCCTCCAGATCATCGAGCGCACTCGCGAAATCGCTCTCCTCAAACGGCAGCCTGACGGCTGTTTTGTCTGCCATATCCTTCAGAAAGGCTTCGTGCAGAGGGGTGTATATCGCCGGGGATACGCTGTCCGGAGTCTTGAGAGTGGATTGAAGGAAAAACCATTGTCCCGGAGCCGTCTCGCGACATTCCAGGCACTCCGGGATGTCTGTCACCCCCCGAGTCCTTAGCCAGGCGAGAAGTTCCTGCTCATGGCGGAAAAGCCGCGCGATCTCCTCGGAATCGGTCACTTTGCCATATCCCAACAGCTTCCCGCCGCGTGAGAACTGTATCGTGATTTTCTGATGCACCGACGGGGTGCCCCCGAAGATGGAGTAATCCAAATCCTCGCCCCAGGGTGTAGACAGAGGGATGAGCGATGCCCGCAAGGTTTCGGCATGGATAGCGCGACGCACCGGCCCTATGCGGTGGAGCAGCGGGAAGAAGCGCTTCAACAGCTTCCCCTTGCGCCCCGAGGGCTGGTAAAGCTGCAAGGCCGTGCGGAGCCCCGCTGCTGGCAATACCCACACCTTGCCGTCGGCGTTGGCGATGCGGTAAAATTTCCTGCCTCCCGGAACTAAAATATCCTCAAGCTTCATTTTTGATTGGCAGAAGTCACTTGTGTCCTTTCTTGGCAGCTGTTGCCGAAACTATATCGCATATCTCGCGACCATGCCTCTGCCAGGTGAAGCCCCCGGAGGCCTTGACGGCCTCGGCCGCCATATGCAGGCGCGTGCCCGCATCGGTGAGCCTCAGCATCCCCTCGGCAAACTTCACCACCGTCTCCTCCCTCTCCCCTCGCGGGATGACTATGGAGTATTCCGGCTTGAAATATCGGGTGTATCCTCCGGTGTCAAGAGCCACAAGCGGCCGTCCCATCGCCATTGCGTCAAACGATACCGTCACCGCCCCCTCCTTGAGCGAGGGGTTGAGCACAATGTCAGACTCCGCCATGAGCCTGCGGTATTCATCACCCGACACCGCTCCTGTGAATGTCACCGCCTCCGCGACCCCCTTCTCCTTGACTAAGTTCTCAAGTCGCTCGCGGTCCATGCCCTTGCCCACGATTGTCAGTGTCATATCCCTCCCTCCTGAGCGCACCAGGGCTAACGCCTCTATGGCGATGTCGAAACCGCGCCAGGCATCCAGGCGCCCGACAGCTATGCACCTCACCGGCCCCTCCCTGCGCTGAGGCAGGGGCACTGCCGGGGCGGTGCTCTCCGTGGCGACATCCGTGAAGAGCACCGCGTTCTTTCGCGCCTTCTCCGGCAGCAGGTTCATCGTGGCCTCCGTCTTGCACAATATCAGCGAGGCCCTTTCGGCCCGCTTGCGCAGCGAGCGGCTTCGCGAGGCCCGTTTGACGGCCAACCGGCGCACACTCTCGATGAGACGCGACTTGCGGTCATAGCGGCGCGAATAGTCCTCGGGGATAGTCTCCAGGCCCCCGATGGGCCCCCAGATGAAAGTTTGGCGCGACCCGTAACCGCTTACCGGCCACAGGGCGTTTCCGTAGGTGAGATGATGGAAAATGCTGATGCCGTTGTCCTGCATCGTGCGCCGCACGATGCGGTCTGTCAGGGCTGTCCAAATATTGTAGTACGTGCGCACGCCGCGCAGCCCCTTCTTCCAGAACCGCGCCCATTTCGGCAGGTCGAAATAGAGGAAATGTATGCCCGCGTACTCGGGATGCGCCGCAATCCAGGGTTCGATGGAGGCGCGGTTGCTCTCGCGCGTGAGCACCCACAGCTCAAACTGCCGCGACATCTCCAGCACCCAGTGCCACCCCACCCCGATCTCGCTGCCGAGCCCCGGCTCGCAAGCGTAAGCCGACACAAAAATCTTCTCCTTCATATTATACATCCATGCGTGACCTTAAATTCCAGCGTTAAGTTCATGCGTGTTTCTTAAGTTCCTGCGGGTCTCTGACCCGCAGCTAAATCTCAATGCATCCTTGTTAAGTTCCAGCATTAAGTTCATAAGTTCCAGCGTTAAGTTCATGCGGGTCTCCGACCCGCAAAATTTATCCAAGCGGGTCAGAGACCCTCTAAAACTTAAGCCTCTTAAGGTTCCTGCGGTGTTGCTCATTGAAAATGATATTCAAGATTGAGGTTACAGCCGCATCCGGTGTCGACTCATTCATCACCTTGTAATACCCCCTTTTCGGAGCCATATAGTCTATCCTCTCATTAATGGCGCGGATGCCCGCCTCGTCCAATTCCCGCTTGCGCGCCAAGATGGTGTCGGCCGAGGCGGTCAGCA
>CAZWVY010000004.1:32848-40969 GCA_964637105.1 uncultured Sangeribacter sp.
GCCTCGTCCAATTCCCGCTTGCGCGCCAAGATGGTGTCGGCCGAGGCGGTCAGCAGGATATTATAATCCAGCGAGGGGATAAGCAGCTTGCGCCAGAGGTTCAGGAACTTCGGGGGAAGGTAGATGCGCGAGCGGCGGGAGTCGCAGATGATGTCAGTGAAATACCGGTCGAAAATCACTAATTTCGTGATACGCGTCATGGTCTTCACCTTGGCGAAGTACCCCACGATATAGTCCACCGAATAATACCCCAATCGAGCCAGTGATGACACCACCCCCGTCTTGCCCCCTCGGTGAGGGTCACTGTAGTTGCGGTCAACCTCCTTTTTTATACCCGCCGAATGGGCCACCTCCCCGAGATTGCCGAACAAGGCCGGACGGAAGTGGTAGTAGGCATGGGCAGGGCCTGAACCGAAGACATCGCCTAACCGCTCAAGGGTACGGTCAATCACAGTGGTCTTTCCGGATCCATCCGGCCCGGTGAAACCGACCGAAAAGCCCGTGCGAGACATTATATAATTGCCCGAGAAAGTCTTAAGGAAGTTACCCACCCCGCCGATAAAGCCGAAGGGACGCTTGGTCAGATTATGCTTTATCGCCCGCAGCAGGAGTTTCTTGCCGGGCATCCGGTCGCACTCCTCCACCGTGTCCACTCCGAAGATCTGCTTGATTTTCGCTCTGACCACGGGCGAATCCTTCGCAGCCTCGCGCGTCGCGCGGTACTTCTCCGGATATGCCGCACCCACAGCGCGGTCATACAGATACTTGTCCAGAAACTGCGAGTCGGTCTTCAGATGCCACAGGAATCCGTTGAACTCCTTGTCGGCCAGAAACTCATCCGCTGTCATCAGCTGCACGCCAAACACCGAAGTGTCCACGAAAAAGTCCCACTGCATGATGGAGGTCTCATCGCCGTCATTGCGTGCGCATACGAAAGTTATCAGGCGGTCCGAGTTGAGATAGGTGACAATCCGCCAGCCGGTCTTGACAAAAATGTCTATCAGCCCCGGCGTGATGCGCTTCAGGTCTTTTTTGCGTATGATGATGTCGATGTCGCGGGCCGCATTGCTGTCGGGCAGCCCGTCGAAATTGCGCATCACCGCATACTCGGTATTAGCATTGAGATACCCTGTCACATCGCGGATCAGCTGCGCGGTCTTTTTGGTCGTGCTCATTTACTTGACTAAATCCTGTATGTTTGACACATATCCCATCCAGCCGTCAATTATTATCATCGGCGAATGCGTGGCGATGATCACTTGGCAGTTGGGATTGATCTCGCGTATCACCCCGATCAGCCTCTTCTGCCACTCCACATGAAGCGAAATCTCCGGCTCGTCCATCACCAGTACCGCAGGGCGCTGGTCCTGCATGAAGACCGTGAGCATGATGAGGAGCAGCTGCTTCTCGCCCGCCGAGAGGTGGTCGTAGCCGTGCGACTTGCCATCGGCATCGAAGATGAACTCCACCTCGCCGTTGTCGCGGTTAAACCGCTTGCCCGTGGCGCTGAGCATCTCGTCAAACCGGTCCTGGAAACGGTTGCGGCCCTCGAATATCTCCTTCACTTTCCCCATGTCCGCATTCTCGCCCGTTATCATCTTGCTCAGGCGCGTGCCCAGTTCGATCTGGTATGTACGGTAACGGTCAATCACAGCATCCAAGTGGCGGTCAAGCTCGCTGATGGAATTGTTCAACATTGCCGCGAAAATCTCCTTCGGGTCCTTCGGACGCGGCGGAGCGAAGTCGAAAGTTGAAATGAAATCCCTGTCAAACTTGCCAAGCGCCTCATCAGCCGACACCTTCTTGCCATCCTTCTTGGCAGTGATGGTCACCACGCCTGCTATCTGCGCAGCGACATCCTCGGCCTGCTCCTTCTCGAGCGTCTCAAGCACCGATTTCAGTTCAGGCTCAGCCTCGCTCAGTTTCCGGAGCTTATCCAGTTTTTCAGGCAGGCGCCTCAGAGTCAGCTCCGTGCCGTCGGTAAGCGTCACGATGAGCCTCTCAAACCTTTCAAGGTAGTTTCCGGGGTACACCTTGTCCACGAGCAGCGTGCCCAGTGCGCGGAGCACCGTAGTCTTGCCGCTGCCGTTGATGCCCGAAAGCACCGACACCTCCGAGTTCAGATCCCACTTGAACGTCGACTCTCCCCAGAGTCCGGTCACCTCTATGCTTTTTATAATCATTTATCTATCCGTATGAGCAACTCTATCCGTAGATAGAACGCAAATCCTCTTGTATTCTTTTATAACCCTCCCCTACCAGATGTATGTCCGTGAAATCATCCAACAGTCTCGTCAGCCGGTCTGACACCTCACCGGGCGGGTTATCCCGATTCACACCTGTCTGCATCTCAAACTGATTCAGCAGCTGTTCCCTCTGCGCCGTGTTGGCCTCAGCCTCCAGTGATTCCATGCGCTCTTTTCGCTCATTGACGATAAAGCCCGGCAGTTTCTGCAACACTCCACATTTCCTGAGGCTGTGCCCGAATACCAGCGAGGCATAGTTCTTCGGCTCAAACCCCAACCCGTGCAGCCTCACCCGGAGAACCTCCGCGGCCTCCGCCCTCTCCTCAAGATAATGTTTCTCGGTGTCCGTTTCCTCCCGCACCTCCTTCTCTAACTTCGTCCATTGGGCCTCAGGCTGCCCGAATGGCACGGGAAAACGGTGCATCCATCCTTTGAGCTTTTTGTGTGGATAGGCGAAATCCCGCTGTTCCACCGACAGCAGATGTATCAGAAAAAGGTCTGACATAATCTCAGACCAGCGTTCCATATCCCTGCGCACCTTCATCGGCATAGATTTGCCCGTGATTTTCGGCCATATGCACCCTAAAGCAGCCGGATGGCACTGGTAATTCTCGATGCCATACAGATACGTGTGGAGGATGTATGGGCACGACCTTATCCGCTCACTGAAAGTAAACTCCGGATGCGCGGGAGAATACTGGTAATCCTCCATAATCCAGTCATAGTCAGCATCAATAGCGAGGAGCAGATAGCGGCCGAGCCTGTCATCAGTAAACTCATTGAGTAGATTCTGCTTCCCCGTCACGTGGCGCACCTCCGCCTCAGAAGAATCAGCCCCGCAGCCACCCTCAGCTGCACCGGCAGCCGCAGCGGCCTCCGAACCGGCAGCATCACTGTTGTCGGACGCAGCGGCCTCAGAAGTGGTGGCATCACTGTTGGAGGGGACAGTTTCACGGCGGAAGACGCAAACATCAAAGACCCGCGAAGCCGAAGACCAGGGGAGCAAGCAGGCGTTCCAGAAAGGGATGTCCGACTCCCCCTCCACGAAGACGCGCACCACCTCCGGAGCCCCGGAGGGCTGGAGGGCCTGCATCGCCGCAAAATACTCCGCACTGATATAGTCACCTACATCACCGCTTACATTTGGTCCACTATTCCCGGTCATGACTAACTTATCTGCCTCCCAAGCGGAGATTATGTTATTTTAGTCTGAGCAGATTATATTTAATCTTGCTCCAGAAGTATTTCGGATTCATTATCACTGATCCCGCTAACTGGCCTGCGCCCGAGATCACGCGCCCTTTCCTCAGCAGGTAATACCCGTTGCGCAGCATGTCGGCCGACTTAGCCTCCTTCTCTAACTTCCTGTACTCCTCAGGACTCATCTGCTCCCGGAACTCTATGAAAGTCAACTCGGACTCACCTCTGCGGCGGCGTTTCAAATTGGTTTTGATATGCCTCATGCGCAGCAGCATGCCGAGTGAATTAGAAGACATTGCCGCCTCATGTTTACGATACCGACATAGTATTTCCGGCACCACAACAATTGCTTTGCCGTCTTTGTACAAATCAGACATTCTTGTCCATAAGTCCAAATCCTCACATAAGTCACGATAGCGAGGTTTTCCATCAGGAAAACCGTTCAAATTATGTCCACCCACGCTTAAAGCCGCCTCCCGATCATATATTGCCGTGGGTTGCATGAATATCAATTTTTCGCCGGATGCCTTTTTGTAGAAACCCTCCTTGTTAGTTTCTCCAAGAAATATTCCCCCATTGAGTTTTTCCCCTTTAGACCCTATATAAGCAAGGTGACATCCCACAGCCATTAAATCCTTATCAGATGTAATTTTGCTGTACAATTTTTCAACCAATTCCGGTTTAGGACAATCATCAGCATCCACAAACAGCAGATACTTTGTGGTCGCATGGTCTTCCACATACCTGCGCCCGGCGCACAGTCCGCCGTTGACAGGCAGGTTGACCAGCTCGTACTGCCGGGGGTTCTCTTTGAAATACTCCTCGACTATCTTTACTGACGAGTCGGTCGAACAGTCATTGACAATCAAGAGTTTGAAGTCTTGGCGAGTCTGTTGGGAGAGACACTGCAAAGTCTCTGCTACATACTTCTCCGCATTATACATGCAGATAGCCACAGTCAAATCCATCATCGTCCAAAAAATTTTCGTTTAAGTTTAAGTGCCATCCTGAAAACGGGAGCCACTGCAGTAGATCCAATACCGTACAAGTACGGATGCTTTCCCGCAATCCCGACAGCCCCGGTCCAGCCTAAAGCAGGAGATATGCAGTTTTTTATGATTGTGGCCTTTCTGACCGGAGAGGCGAATAAAGCGCACAGATAGACCACGCCGTTACGCAGAGTTTGCTGCGCGACTGCTTGAATGCGCTTTTTTTCCTCTGGCGTATGGCAAAATACAGTCAGGTCAGTCACCCTCTTTCCGGCCATAAGCCAAGCTGAAACGGCACGCATGCTTGCATGGCCGCTCCCGGTCTGACTCCCCGGAAGAAGTATGTAATGATTCAGCAGCATTGGCAGATATTGCATAGTATCGGCAAAAAATGCAATCTTATGCGTCCAGTCCACATCCTCACAGCTCACTTTCTCTGTAAAATATACATCATTGTCTATCATGAGCGATTTGCGAAACATATATTTACACGGGCCATAAGGCAAGGAATTAGTTACCAAGAACTTCCTTCCTGTCATAATTTCTTGGGATTTGAAATTATGCACCAGGTTATTGTTAGGCGCCTCCTCAGTATGTCTTGCGAAATCGCACATGAGGATGTCGAGTCCCGCTTTCTTTTGGTAGTCAAATGCCCTCTTTAATCCCCCTGGATGGTAATAGTCATCCGCATCAATGAAGAAGATATATTCTCCCCGAGCCTCCTTCACGCCATGATTGCGCGCTCCTCCGGCGCGCAGGTTCTCCTTATTCCGCACAAGTCTGAGCTGCGGATGCTCTTTGGCAATTGACTTGATGACCTCCGCCGAGTTATCGCTCGAACAGTCATCCACACATATCACCTCATACTCATCCTCCGGCAGCCCCTGGCTCCAGATGCTGTCAAGACACCTCCTGATAGTGCCCGCAGCATTATAAACGGGTATTACAATTGACAGAAACATAAATTTCTTACATCAGCACTTACGGATTCGATACCATGTTTAATATTTGATCTAAGCAGCGTTGATTATCATATTGATAATCCTCCAGATGGTTCTTGAACCCATCAACCCGCCTTCTGTCTTTGACGAGATTCAAAATTTCATCAGCCATACTGTCCAGAGGTGATATAATGCCCTCATTCTCATTCAGTATTTCGGAAGATGTGCCGAAGTCGGCGCACACCACCGGAACCCCGAGTGATTTCGCCTCATACACCACGTATGAGAATGTTTCCGACAAAGATGTGCTGACCAATAAATCGCTCTGTGCAATATAGGGATATGGGTTGTCCTTGCTTCCCAAGGGAATGACATACCCCTCTACTCCTTCCTCAGCAATGGCACTATTCAATTGCGCCGTCTCGATTTCCGATCCTCCTCCTACTATATACCATCTGAAATCCGCACCCTTATCTTTGAGCGTCTTGGCTATACGCGGAATTTCAAAAAATCTTTTCTCGTAACACACACGCCCCACCGAAATGATTGTAAAGGGAGACTTCACGAAACGCTTGTCCATATCGCGATTCTCCAAAGACTTGCGCCTCACCTCAGCAGTGTCTATCAGATTGGGTATGACCCGGATTCTATCCTTCAAATCCGGATAAACCTCCTCGAATGACTTGGCGGAAAAATGGCTTGGTATGACAACATTATCAAAATTCCGGTATATTTTGCCCTCATCTGCATGGTTGGCATAGTGGAGATAGCGCTTGTAGTCTATATGAATCCACGCCGCTTTGTGACCTTTGATTTGCGACACAAATTCGGTGATGTATCCCTCGGCGTAGGCAATTATGCAGTCATATTTGTCACGCTCTATCTTCTTCGCCCAATGCCCAAGCCTCTGCTTTAGCGGGTCGCGTCCGAATTTCATTGACAGTTTGCGCCAGGCCTTCACCAGCATCAAAGCCCTCTTCTCAAATCCTGCATGCTTGCTCAAGTAGGTGCAATAAGCCGTAAGCAATTGGTCGGGTTTATATTTGATGTAGGGAGCAAATGCTTTCTTATAAGGGCCATCTTCCTGATTCACCACGAAGAGTCCAATCTCCATCTCCGTATCGTCATGAAGCGACAGGATATTTTCCAATGCCCTGTTTATCCCCCCTTGCTGGAAGTTCTCAATGCAGAAAAGCACTCTCTTTTTCATCCGAGGTTTCGTGATTTGATGTAACGTGCGCTGATCATTTTCATCACTTCATACCCTATGCCCTCCGGCATATAGATATGCGAATTGAAGACATACCTCATCTTGCCTGTCCCTGCGATAGAGCGCTGCGCCTTGCGCAATCTGCGGTACAACGCCCGTTTTGTGTTGTAATCGGCTGCGGATTTCATGATGTCCACATACCGCTTGAATGCAAAATGGTCAAGGTTTTGCAATATTCTCGGGTCCTTTCCGTGCAAGTCCCGGTATGCCTGCGTTGCCTCTTCATATACGATCACCGGCGATTCAAGCCTCTTGATATTGAAGGAATTCATTATAGACCCCTCGCGGAAATTATACGTATAAGTCGTCGCACCCGTCACACAGACTGACGGATTAAGAAAGAGCATGAGATAGGAAAACAATTCATCCTCATTGAGAATGCCCTCCTTGAATCTCAGCCCCTTGTCAAACACAGATTTGCTGATGAGCTTGTTCCAGGCCATGACGGGCAAATCCCCTTTGACAAACGCTGAAATCAGGTCTCCATCCTTCAGCAATGCCTTCTTGGAGTATTTGCCGATATACGGATTCACCTCCCGGCTCACATAATAATTGCCTACAATGACATGCGCCTCTGTTTCTTCGGCAGCCTTGACAAGACCGGCTATGGCATTCTCGTCATAAAGCTCGTCATCGCTGTCAAGGAAATAGAGATAATCTCCCTCAGCGACCTCTATGCCGCTGTTGCGGGCAGCAGACAGGCCCCGGTTGTTTTCATGCGAGACATATTTCACGCTTACCCCATTATTCTCCAGCCGTCCCACCGCCCTCTTTGCAATCTCCATGCTGGCATCAGGCGATGCGTCATCCACTATTATCAGCTCAATATCCCGGTGACTCTGGGCAAATACTGATTCGAGACACTTCTCGATATAATTTTCAACTTTATAGACAGGTATGATTATAGAGACTCTCATCACAAACAGTTGTCAAAATTTTTTCACGCGCCCCTCATCGTCCGCCAGTCAAAACTTTGGTGACTGAGGGCATTGTTTTTCTCATAAGCCAATACAGTCCCAATCCAATGCCTATTATTACCACAGGCGCGGTCAGGAATATCAGAATCAATTTCATGTCATTCATCGGAGCCAATGATGTCACCATCACTTTTACCAGTACGGCCAACACAATCTGATGATAGGCATAGATGAAGAAGCTGCTTTCGGACAGGAAATTGTCCACATGCCATCTTCCTCTCCTAATGCACCAAGAGACGATGCCGACCACGCCTATCATTTCTGCCAGTATGGTCAATGCCTTCAGCGGCATATAAGCCGGATAGCCCACACAACATAGGGCTGACGACAGAAGCAGGAGATACAGGCACAGAAATATCAGGAACACGCGCGAAGAGAGGCTCACAAAGTTGACTTTATATATCCCCATGTATGCTCCCGCCGAAAAGAAGAAAATCGCGCTTACGCTCAAACCCGTGATGTCCCACCATAGGTTTGCCACCCACAGCACCCCGAATA
>CAZWVY010000004.1:41069-43013 GCA_964637105.1 uncultured Sangeribacter sp.
AACAGATAGCCCGATATTGCAAAAAACAGAGGCACAGCGGCCCCTGCCAGAATCTCTCTGATATAAATATACAGCAGTTCCCAGCCTCCGGTTAATTTATCATTGGCTAATGCGTTCGGCTCGCAATGAATATATGTAACGGCTACTATGAGCGGAAACCGCAGGAAGGATATGACTTTTGACCTAAGGGTGTCTGAAGCCTGGTCTATGCTCTTATACATGCTCTCGCCAGCTCTATTTGTTAATCTTCCTGATTGTCCGCAGTGCCAACCCGAAAGGCATCATCAGAATTAGTTTCTGCGCAACCGGCAGCGCAGAGGCGGTGACTCGGGAGATTCCGATTT
Source organism: uncultured Sangeribacter sp. (assembly GCA_964637105.1). Lineage (GTDB taxonomy): Bacteria > Bacteroidota > Bacteroidia > Bacteroidales > Muribaculaceae > Lepagella. Next base: position 41,414 of record CAZWVY010000004.1, read on the forward strand.
TCTTGAAATACTTTTTAAGCAGAGTTTTTGACTCTCCGCGTTGTCCGGGCGAGAGTTCATTCTCATGAATCGCATATAGCCGCATCAGCGCGATCATGCGCCTGCACATTGAGTCCGTGACCGTGCGCATCACTTCGGGCCACCGGTTTCGGAAGTATCCATACATCAGCTCCCATGTCATCACCGACTCGAACAGCTTCGGAGACACTTTTTTGGTGATGGCCTCCGGATGAAGCCTGTAATGATAGGCCGAATTGGAAAAAGCCACTTTCGGGGCATTAAACAGCATCTCACGCGCGGAGTAGTCATCGGCATCCATGTGGTTAATGGTCAAACTCTTGAAAGTCGACACAGCCATCCATGCTTCGCGGTCGCACAGCCATCCGTTGAGATTGATTTTCCAAGGAAACGACAATGTCAGCAGACATGCCTCTTTCCCTGATATTATCCGGTCGAAATCAAATCCTTCCTCCGGCAGAAGATACTCAGTCTTGCCGTTCCGCTCAGCCACCATGCGGCTGCATACGATACCCGCTCCGGTCTCAGCCTTTCTTTTGTATAGCCGCGACAGGTAATCGGAATCGACCGTGTCATCAGAATCTATCCAGCATATCAGCGGCGCTTTAGCCGCTTCAATGGCAAGCTCACGGGGATATTTGGCAGACCCGGTATTTCTCCCTGTCCTTATTACCCTTACCCGTTCATCATCAAAAGACTCCGCTATACCGGCAGTGCCGTCTGTTGAGCAGTCATCTGCGATTATAAGCTCGAAATCTTCAAAATCCTGACTCAGCACACTCCGGATTGACTCAGCTATGTATGCCTCGGCATTGTATGCCGGCATCACGACCGATATCGCAGGCGTTATATCTTGCGAGGGTCCGCAGTGCAATTTTGACAATTCTGAGTACAAAGTAGGATGGCCTTCAGCTGTTTTATGATAGTTTGTTTTCCAGCTGAGTTTATGAAATGGCTGGGATTCAAGGAGTTTCTTTGCCGAAGCGTTTGAAGGATTGTTAATTATTTTTGCCAGCTCATAAAACCCTTCGTTATTAAACTCTACCAAACCAATCATCCGCCGGACAGCTGGATTATAATCATAAAGCAGGGCGATAAAATAATCAAACAGAAAAAAATCGATAAATTCATCATGCGTGACTATGTACCGCTCCATCAGGTCCTGCAGCTTGGCGAACAACACGCTTCCCTTCTTACAGCCGATCAAGCTGACAGTCCAGCGATAGTCGGAAGCATATGTATCCGATAATTTGGGAAGTTTAACAGTGTAAAGCTGTTCCGGTTGCATATCAAGTTCAAAAGGGCGGCTGACGTACACCGTGGCATCAATCCACAATCCTCCATAACGGTTAAGAAGTGCGATGCGGATATAATCCGCGAAATGAGTGCGTGACAGGATGCCGGAGGCAAGTTTGTCTGAAATCGCTTGCGGTATCTCAAGCAACGACGAGAGATTGCTTGCAGTCACCAGCTCTATCCGGCAGTTCGCCGGGCAGTTTCTTTTCACTGACTCGAAACACATTCTCACCACTTCCGGCATTTGATCATAGCCCTGAAGCCAGCAAACCCAAACCGGGATTTT
>CAZWVY010000004.1:43113-53522 GCA_964637105.1 uncultured Sangeribacter sp.
GATTCATCTTGCTCATAATCTTCTTCGTCATCTTCCTCATCATCTTCATCCGGCCCGTAGGTCTTGAAGTACTTCAGCGAGGTAAACACCATCAGAGCGGCCCAGCCGTATGCAATGTTGCCGATATTCATGCCGAACAGGATTATGAACATCAAAGTCTCAAGAGAGAACAGGCCTGTGAAACAGCACGTGAAGAAAAAGAGCAGTTTCACAATGTACGATATCATGCCATACTCATATATGGCCATGTTGATAGAGTACTCGCTCTGCGCATCCATGCCATGGCCTAACCATGTCTTTACGTCGGTCAGGTCGGTTTTGGTGAACGTATCCAATATGATATTGACACGATGCGATGCGCTGTGGTCAGCCATTATGACCTCCTCGGTATCTCCGGTCAGTGTTGCGTTCAGGGTTGCTACAGCGCGGTTGTACGGCTCGTAATCGATATAAGGGGAAAGCATATAAAACAGCGCTGCGGCAGCGATTATGAACAAGGCGTACTGTTTTTTGATAAAGTACAATGCCACTATCGCCAAGCCGACAAAGGCTGTGCCGCTCCCGATCATTATCATGAAGTAAACAAACGCGAGCAACACCCATTTATAATCGGCCCAGAGTTCGCGGATGTTCATAGGGCGCCCGGTTCGGTATTCTCCGCATTTCAGGAAAGCGTAAAAAAACACGGTCATCAGACGCGCTGCATGCGAGGGCTCGATATTGAGCACGTTGAGGTGGTTGAACGCATAATATGTGCCATCCATAAGGTTCAGAAGCGGGAACTTCCGTATGCCTATAAGGACAAACCCTTGCTGCGCAATCAGCCATATTGTGTATCCCAATATTATCCACTTGATAAGATTGAAGAAATAGCGCAGTGTGTAGCACTCCCTGATCCATACGAGGCCGTAATAAACGGAGAATGTGAATATGAACAATGCGCTGTATATGAACGTGGACATGCGGCTCACTCCGCCATTAATCTGGGCAAATGCCATTGTGACAATAATGTACAGGAACCCCCACAGCAGCGCTTTGTTGGGCTGAGGGAATTTTATCAGCATTATTATCGGCATTATAGCCATAAAGGCCACTTTGGGAATGCTCACGGCCATTCCTTCAAAGAATATGAACTGCACGGTCATGAAAATGAGCGTGACAGTTGCGAGATTTCTGTCTTCAAACAGTTCTGCCGGACTGATCAGTTTCATTCTTTTACAGCGTCTCTTATTGCTTCAAGGAAAGCGTAGCCGTTCTTCTCATCGGGTTCGAGGTAGCCCCCCTCGGCCCACTCGTTCCACGCGAAGACGAATATCATGTCTGTGGGATAGTATGCTTCCGCATTGCGTACCAACTGCGAGAAATATTCGCGGAATTTTTCGGGCGTAACCCCGTCACACAGGTATCCGCGCTCCTGATGGCGCGGGGTGTTGTCCCAGTCGGTGAAGGCGCACGGGATCATGGCGGGCCTCCCTTGCGCCGGACGCAGACGGAGTATGTTCTGCCAGATGGCATCGTAATCCATGTGTCCTGCCTCTTTGGGCTTGGACTGCGGCACGAGGCTTCTCTTAATGCCGAGTATGCGCTTCACTTCGCGGCTGTATTTCATAAGGCGGGGGAACAGACCGGCGTTGCGGCGCTTCTGAAACATCAGGTTGGCATAGCCGGGATTCATCTCCACGCCATAGTCAAACAGCGATTTATCCCATGAGTTGTCAAAGCTCGAGGCCGCGCTCTGATATATGTAAGTCAGCCCGTCAAACCCGTTTTCTTTGGCCATCTTGGTCCACAGCTCCAGCATCTTAGGCAGTTTCCTGATAAGATTGGGCACATATATCACCATAAAAGGCTTGTTGCCCTCAGTCATATAACGCGGATCCTTGAAGAAAGGCAGCATGTAGTTGAAGTGATCCACCCAGTCCTTCTCATCATCGAAATCATGGGCAATCAGAACTCTCGGTGGACGGTCGGAGGCTTTCCAGGCATCGGTCCAGTCGTGATTGGCCCACGAGATGCAATACTTTATGTCAATTTCCGGATGCGCGAGCAGCATTTCCATCGGCTTCTCGAGCAGCAGATGCCCGTTAAACCAATAGTGATACATGCAGAACCCGTAGATGCCATACTCCTTGGCTAACTCGCACTGCCATTTGAGCGTTTCCAGCTCGCTGAGGTCATAATAATTTTTCCCTAACGGCACTCGGGGCTGGTTATGGCCCGGAAACAGGGGTTTTGCCCCCTTAATGTTGGTCCATTCCGTGAAACCTTTGCCCCACCACTCATCATTCTCGGGGATGGTGTGGAACTGCGGCAGATATAATGGTATTACCTTCATCTTAATCTTTAGATTTAGTTTGTTGCCCTGAGGCCTCGTTTTCCGGGTGGCGCACCACCTTTGCCGGGCATCCGGCAACGATTGAGAACGGGGGCACATCCTTTGTCACCACAGCATTAGCAGCGACTATCACCCCCTCCCCGATTGTCACGCCGGGCAGGATAGTGGCTTTCTCCCCTATCCATACGTTTGGGCCGATAATCACCGGTCCTTTAGATACCAACGGGCGGTCAATGGGATTGAGTTTCAACTCTTCGGCATCACTGGTATGGCCGTGGGAGTTGTCAGTGATCATGACCATCCGCCCCATGCGGACATTATTGCCGACAGTTATCTCATTGCAGCAGGAGATAGTCGAATAGTCCCCGATGTTCACCCTGCCGCCGATAGTCATTCTCGGCGTTCGGTCGCCGATCTTATAGCACCGCAGGAGCAGATGGCGCCCCATTCTCGAATAATTTCCTATCTCGATACATTTCGGGAGCCTCAGCTCCTGAGGGAGCGTGTCAAAATAGGTATGCTCGCCCACATGCCTGAAGGCCGGTTTGCAGACAGCGGTGCAGATGGAGCGCTTGAGCACTATTCCAAGAAACTGGACTTTAGTATTCCAGAAGAAATGAAGCACCCATCCGATTGCAGCGCCGATTATTTCAATGAATTTAATCATGTTTGCGGGTAATTATTTCGTATCGGCAAGGATTTGTCTGTATATTCCTACCAGAGTCTGCCCGATGGCTTCGGGATTATGCCTTGTGCGGGCAGCCGCTTTTTCATTGCGGCTCAGAGTCTCCATTAATGGGCGGTCAGCGGCCAGCGCCTTGATTTTGCCCGCAAGCGTGTAGGGGTCGTTGGCTGGAACAAGAAGTCCGGTCTCATTATCGCGCACCAATGAGGAAATGCCCCCCACATTAGTGGCTATTACCGGCACTCCGAGATATTGGGCCTCGCAAAGGCTGTTCGGACTGTTGTCGATATAGCTGGGATGGACATACAGCGTGGAGGAGCAAAGTTCCTCCACAAGCTGCTCCTTGCCTACTGACCCTCTGACTTTGACATTTACGGAGTCAGACATTATCTGATACTTGTTTTCAAAAAATCTGACATCGCTAATGCCGAACACGTTCCATTCGAAGTCAACGCCGCCATGCTCCTTGAGCAGTTTGGCCGTCTTCAGTATGACATCAAACCCTTTGTACCACGGGGTCGATATAATGCTGGTGATTTTAATCTTCCCGTCCGTCGCCGGGCTCTGCCAGGAGCGGCCCGATGAAATGAACGAATCGCGCAGGGCCTCCTCGCAATGATAGTATCTCGCTGCAGGATTGAACAGCTCCACCAAATTTCTGTCCCAGTCAGTCCTGCCCATGAAGTTGCGGCACTGCTTGAAAATCCCGATCTCCCTTTCAGCCCGCTTGCGGAAGGCTTGCTCGGACCGCAGCCCCATAATGCGCCGCTGCATGGTAAGCCCACGGCCAAGATAGAAGTCTGAGGTGTTCATTCCGATGGGAAACAGTGCATTGTGATATGGCGGCATAGAGCCTTGTATGTGTATGACCACCGGCACGTCCGTCCGTTCACATATCCGGCCATAATCATTCTCGCTGCCGAATATCTGGATAATATCGGGCTTGAAGTCATTGATGACTTCAAGATACCGCTTTATTCGGTCTTCCTCTTTTTCCGGAGAGAGCCATTTGGCCACTGTCCCCCGGCTGTCGGCAGGGAGCGTATAATACTTCACTCCCTCCTTTTCATAGACATTATGGTCGCTGCCGAAATAAAAGGCGACCCCGAGATCTATCTCGGGAATGCCCCGGACAATCTGCTCCAGGGATGCTACCCACCCTCCACCGTTATGGCTGTTGCTGAAGGGATTGAACAGCGATGGAGTCATCGAAAACCAAAGAACCCTCATTTTATTCTTATAATGAAAATCGGCTGTAGGATTAGATTCAAGCAATAGTCTTTCCTAAGAAGGGTAAAAATCTCTTTCCGCATTTGTCGACGCAGGATAGGCCGAAACCCACAGCCTTGTTTGCTACTACTGCTAATATCCATGCGCCGATAAAGCACAGACCAAAGAATAGCGCAATCTGCACTACGCTGTCCATCCCCTCAATCCGCGTCCTTTGCCAGTGATAGAAGAAATACTGGCCGAACAGGCCGTCCTGCAGCAGATAGACGTAAAGCGAGCTTTTGCCCAAAGTGGCCACAGCCCGCGTATTGGGAATATCTGTCTTTATGAACACCATGAAGAGAGCTGCCGATGCGAACAGTATGGGAAAACCGTTATAGGCTGTCCAGAAAGGGCTCCCGATTACTTTGCACCCTGCCCCTGACACGAGACAGAAAAGAATGAATGTGATTGTCAAGGCCAGTTTAGAAAAACGCCTGGTTATCATATCATCCCTCCTCAGCCACGCTCCGAGCATGTACACGTACAGGCCTTGCAGGAAGGTATAGCCGTTTGCATTAGACATGTTGTGCCCTATGGCGCAGCTGTAAACCGTTGCTAAGGTCAGAATAGCCACGGTGTATCGCAGCGATTTAAGGGAAAGCGATGCAATGCCGGCATTGACTGCAGGGGCGCACATCATCAGCAGCAGATACACCTGTATGAACCAATACGGGGATTTGCTGATAGGGAAAAAGAGGATGTTCGCCAGACCGATCCGGGTGTCGGGGACGGCATAGCGGAGAGCGAAGTAATTGACTAATTGCAATATGAGGATAATCACAAAAAGGTTAATTATCTTCAGCGGAGACAGCCTTATTGCAAAATAGCCCGAGATAAGGAAGAAGAGGTTGACTCCGCACAGGAAGAAGCTCTGCGCGACAATGAGCGACAGATCGCTCCCCCTTGTCACGTCAATCACATAATGGAAATAGTGGTAAATAACTATCATGGACATCGCCACGATACGGCACACCTCCATATTTCCCTGTCTGGACTGCGGTTTCATCTCTTCTGCTTGTTAGCTATCATTTGGCCGGCAAATTTCACGTTTGCCTTGATTGTCTGCCACGGAGCATGGCGCAACGCCACACCCCATATTTTAAACGCCTCCGCCATGCGTCCTTTAAAAAGCAGAGATAAGGCAGCGCGCGAATGGCGGGCAATGGCTTTAGTAGCATAGAGATTGTGATAGCCACCGAAGATTCTTCGATATTCAAGTTCCTGCTCGATGAGTTTGAGAGCGAGCTTGCTGCTGAGATTCTTCTGCTGCGTCCACCCTCCGGGCTGCAGCCGATACACACTCATGACATCCCCGAAGCCATACACCCTCCCCTCCTTGAAGCACGCCTGTATCAACGGGTAGTCCCCTACCATGATTTTTTTGGATTGAAGATACTGTTTAAATGACGGAGAGCCGTACACCTTTCTTCTTAATACTAAGGATGCTGTCGGCACTATCCAGTGGTCAATGTTGTCCCGGCTCTCATACTCGCGTGTATCAAGCATGGCAAATAGCCTGTCAGCTGCCACCCCATCTTCATGATGCACCACGGCATTATGGAAGCACATCGAATAATCGGGATGCGACTCCAAAAATGACACCTGCTTCTGCAGCTTATAGGGGTCAGTCCAATAGTCATCCCCCTCGCAGAGGGCCACATACTTCGCGCCTGTGGCTTCGCGGGCCGCACGTATTATTTTACCCACCTTTCCTCCGCCTTGAGAGTACTGGTTCTCCTTCTCATATATGGGGAGGATTATGTCAGGATATTTCTCCGCGTACTCGCGCAGCACTTCGGCTGTGCCATCGGTTGAGGCGTCGTCATGCACTATGGCCACGAAAGGGAAGTCTGTCTTCTGCGTGACAATTCCCTCTAGCGCCTCGCGCAGATATTTTTCGTGGTTATAGGTTATAGTGAGGCTGACAAGGAGAGGTTTCCTTCTATCACACACCTCCTTGATATGGGCTATGCCACGCTGTGCCTCTGGATTGATTTCAGGCTTCTCCATTGTCAGTTACTGTTTAACTATTACCCCTGGTTTTTCTCCTTATGCTCGAAGTAGCGGTCCATCAGAGCATACAGTTCGGGCTTGAGCCCTTTCTGCAGATGTGACTGCAGGATGCACCACTTGCCGTTGTCGTTGCCTTCTACCATAACCCAACCGTCTTTACTGTAGGCTAAATCCCAAGAGATCAGTGTAGTACCCTTACGATGAGTAGCGATTTCTTGAACTAACGCTACGGCCTTGTCCCATTCAGGCAATTGAAATCCCGGTATTTTAGTGCCTGTAGTTGGATGCAATAGATAGCGTTGATTATTATAATTCATCCCGACTGACAATACGATGCCGGTAGCACTGTCTATCACTGCGCATACCCCTCCTGCACTGGCGTTGTCGGTAACAGCATCTCCAGCCCCCATGCGTACCATGCCAGTAACTATTGTAACTTCATTTCCGATTCTGAAAGTTACAATGCGACATGTGTTGATAGAAGAAGGGTGCAACACGCTCATGGCCTCTCCTTGCTGGATCAACTCCTCCACCACTCCGGGATGCTCCGCGACGGTTGCATCAAACCAGGCTTCTGCCTCCTGCCTATTCTTAAGCTCAAAAATATTAATTCCGTTTCCGGAATGTGCCGTCAATGGTTTATAGATAAATTTAGAATGGCGCGATACGAAGTCCAAGAAGGCGCCACGGTCCGCTTCGGTTTCTACTCCCACGACTTCGCGCTTGAAAAATTTCCCATATTCCTCATAGCATTTGCGCTTATCGGTCATGAGTTCCTCCACATCCGGGTCATTCAGGATGTCGCAGTAATGGTAACGGAGTTTGTCCGACACGAATTCGTCGCGCTTGTGCTCGCTTTTCTCATGAAGACGAAACATGCAGTAGTCCTGGAAGCTCAGCCCGTAGCGATGGAGGCAGTAGACCATGTCTTCATGGACACTCTCAAAGTCGAACTCTCCGAAGATGGCTGCATGTTTGTCATACAGAGCCTTTGCTATTTCCTTGCCCTTGGCGTAATAGAGAGGGTTTATCTGTTTGTAGTACAGGTTGTAGAGATGCCGGGCAAGCCCGGCATCTCGCTCAGCTGCGCAGCTGAGCGCCGTCTCAAATTCCGACGGCTCCTTCCACCGCGCTATACGCGGCGAAAGGCCGTAATACCTATCGTTGATGCTGTCCTTATTCATAGTCCTCTTCTTTTCCCCACAGTTTGGCGAAACGTTGCTTCTGCTGCTCCTCCTTGAACCAGCGGCAGAAGTCTGTCCAGTTGTACTTGGGCTCATAACCGAGCTCCTCCCTGGTCTTGGTGATGTCAAGCAGGAACTGCATGGCATCACGCTTCTCAGGCGCATAGGAGACTGCCGATTTCTTTCCTTCCGGCGAGAACACCTCCGCGATTCCTTTGATACGCTCTTCAAGTGTGGAGCCGCCGCTGCCTATGTTGTAGAATCCTCCCTTTCGGTCGGACTCGACACACTTCTCCACAATCTGCAGGAAATCGGGCATGGCGCACGTCTCGAGCACGCGCTTCGGGTCGCCCCATATCTCCAGCGGCTCACCCTTCTCCGCACGTTTGATAAGCAGACGGTCTGAAATCATGACCTTCTCGCCGTCTGTATACGTGTAGGGGTTGGGATGATATGTGTACACGCGCGAGAGGCGAAGTATGAAAGCCTCTATGCCGTAGACCGCCTGGTAGTGAAGGATAGTCTCTACAGCAGCCATCTTGGAGATGACATACATGGCATGGTCGCCCGTGAGGGGGGCTTTGCGCTCGGCATCGGCAGGGATAGGCACGGGAGAGCCGAACATATAGCTGATGTCAAACAGGGACTCGGGGAAGATGATGCGCGGTATGCCGGTGCGGCGCATGTATTCCAGCACGTTATAGGTGCCCTTGAAAATAGACTCAATGTAGGGCATCGCGTCATAACCTTTCATGGAAGCAGGCAGAGCCCCGGCGAAGTCAGCCACGACATCTATTCCCTCCTGCGGCAGTTTGTCGAAATCCTTGCTGTCGGCTATGTCAATCGCGTAGTAGTCTATTCCGTGGTCGGCGAAAAATCCGTTGTCACTCCGGCGGTGTCCGGTAGCTATGACACGGTAGCCTTTATCTTTGAAATGGAGCGCCAGGTATGCCCCTAAGGTCCCGGTCGCGCCAAGTACCAAGATTGTCTTCATAACTTAATTGGTCTTTTGGACTGGTAAATGATATACCCGTTTCGGTCGTAATTTGATATGGAGTCTCTCAGCTTATCATTATCTCTGAATCTTTCGTACATCCATTCCTCCTTCGGGCCGTCAAAATATTTTTCAATACGTTTATTCTGGTTATTCAAGAAAAGAATTCCGCTATAACCGATATTCTCTATGCTGTGGGGGGCATATTCATCCAATGCTACCAGGATCATATCCCTCAAGTAGTCGCAGTCTGTGGAAAGGCCGACTAATGTATCGGAAATATGGTCTCCCCCGCCGCGCGGATTTATCTCAATGAGATAAATTTTATCGCCGTCAATCTTTATCTCTACATGGGAAGCACCGTCAGATATGCCAACCGCCGTAAGGGTTTCACTAATAATCTTGTGTAACCTTTCCTTAGTTTCTTCCGTCAGATGGGCTGGCTGATGGTGCTCTAATTCCACAAAATGCGGAAAGCCGGTGGTCACTTTGCGCGTCACCTGCACTATCTCGTGGACCCCTTCGTATGAAATTGTTTCCACAGAATACTCAGCCCCGGCAATGTATTCCTCGGCCATTACAGGCTGCCCGGCGCTCTTCGAGTATTCTATTGAAGATGCCAGCTCGTTTTCATTTTCGCAGAAAACCACCCCCCGTTTGGCAGAACCTTTTATAGGCTTTACAACACATGGGAATTGAATTTCTCCGTCCTTCAAGTTGAAAACTTTTGGTTTGCTAAGACCTTCAATATTTTGTGTCAGCTCTCGTACCTTACTTTTGTCTTGAACTAATCTAATGACATCGGGAGATGTGGTGTTAAGACCTAAGCGTTGTGCGACAATCGCTGCAGACAAGGCCGTCTCCTCGGAGGCGGTGGATACTACGCCGTCGACTTTCAGCCTGCGGCATACCTCCACAATGTCGTCCGTGTCGAAAATGGATATGGGATAGAACTCGTCACACTCATCCTTGCACACCGCCCCCTTTTCCCAAGCGAAACATATAGTATGCAGTCCCATCTCCTTGGCTTTCCTGACCAAGGGGAGCTGGCCGGAGGCAGCCCCTATTACAGCGATCTTCTTTTTCTGCATCTTACTCTGCGATTACTTTGCACCACGCCGGGATATCGGCCATGGCCTCCGCCATTTTCTCTTTATCCGGGAAGCGGAGCACCAAGGTGCCGATGGCGTTGTTTGCCCCGGCGAACCCGCTTACTTCATCACCCGGCATTACCCAAAGGTCTGTCTGAATGACGAAGGCCTCCATTTCGGGCGAAATTTCCAGTCCGGTGAATATGCCGGCTTTGTCAGAATGAAGTATGACCTCGGCGAGACATCCGTCATACTCGGGCCCTTTCACGGGGAGCAGCGGCATACCCACGGCGCCGCGCACTGTGTTTTCTATCAGGTCTGACCCCGTCACTATGTCCAGCATCTCGGCGAGCCGGTTGCCTCCGCCGCGCGGCGAGACTTCCATTATGTAGGGCTTGCCGTTCTTGCACCAGCGCGTCTCTACATTGTAGATACCCGTTTTCAGGCCCAAGAGCTTGACAAGGCGGCTCAGTTCGGAGGCAAGTTCGCTCTGAGCCTGCGCGGGCATGGTCGAGGGCCAGCTGTAGGCCGCAGGTGTGTATGGATTGTCGGCGCGCGGGTCAAAACGCTGGTCGGAAAAGGAGCAATACACTAATTCGCCATCCACCGAAAAACTGTCGGTATCCGAGGAAAATCCCTCCTGCTCAAGGAAATCCTCAACTATGAATCTGCCGCTATGCGAGGCCTCAAGGGCGGTCTCGACGGCCGGACGCAGAAATTCGGGAGCGTCAACCCTCGTGACACCTTTGCTGCCGGCTGAGTCTACCGGCTTGACAATTACGGGCCAATGAAACATCTCCCTGTCAGCAAGCGCGTCCTCATAATTGCCATACCC
>CAZWVY010000004.1:53622-60278 GCA_964637105.1 uncultured Sangeribacter sp.
CGGGCCAATGAAACATCTCCCTGTCAGCAAGCGCGTCCTCATAATTGCCATACCCACGTGCTACCGGAACATTGAAACCGTTATCTGTCAAAAATTTGCGGAATTTCGCCTTATCCTGCAGAATTGAGACCGCTTCGTATGACCCCTGGAAAGGTAAGTTCATCTGCTCAGCCACATACGCGGCTGTCACAACCCCGGGGTCAACTGCAAAAGAAAGTATCCCGTCAATCTCCAGCTCTTTGGCCAATGCAAGGACAGCCTCCTTGTCAAGGATGCTGACATTGTGATACTCATCAGAATACTTATGGGCTACGTTGCCGGGGAGATAGTCCACGGTAATCACATGTATGCCGAGACGGTGGGCCGCTTCAATCACGGGGAGCAGGTAGCGCAGGCCGCCTAACAGCATCAACTTCTTCTGCTTCATTTGCCGAAAAATTTCAGTACGCGCGCCACATCATCGTCTGACAGGTCATGGTGCATGGGCAGGCAGAGCACCGTGTCAGCGAGATGATATGCGTTGGGGAGGTTCTCACGCGTGGCGGAGGGAAGTCCGCGATAGGTGCTGAAGTCCGTGATAAGCGGATAGAAGTAGCGGCGCCCGAGCACCCCGGCATCCTTCATCTCCTGATACAGGGCGTCACGGCTCTTGCCGAATTTCTCTGCATCTACGAAGATGGGGAAATAGCTGTAGTTGTGGCGCACGCCGGGCATGTCATCGAAGAAGGTGATGCCGGGCACGTCGCGCAGGGCCTCACGGTACTTCTCGGCTACTTTCTGACGTGCGACGATTGCCGCGTCCACCTGCCGGAGGTTCAGCAGGCCGTAGGCGGCGCGTATCTCATCCATCTTGGAATTGATGCCGGGAGCGACCACGGTGGTCTCGTTGGCAAAACCGAAGTTCTTTAGGTAGTCAATGCGCTTCTTGGTCTGCTCATCGTGCATCACCATAGCGCCCCCTTCGATTGTATTATAGACTTTTGTGGCATGGAAGGAGAGCGTTGACATGTCTCCTGCGTTAAGGATCGACTCGCCGTTGACCTCAACGCCGAAGGCATGGGCTGCGTCATAAATCACTTTCAGCCCGTATTTGTCGGCAATTTCCTGAATGGCCTTTGTGTCATTCGGTTTGCCGTAGCAGTGCACGGGCATGATGGCTGTGGTCTTCGGAGTGATAGCCGCCTCGATTTTTTCAGGGTCAAGTCCGCAGTTGGTCGGGTCTATGTCCACGAAAACGGGCTTGATGCCGTTCCACCACAGTGAGTGCGTGGTAGCCACAAAACTGTATGGAGTCGTTATCACCTCCCCGGTGATGCGCAGAGCCTGCAGAGCGGTGATGAGGGGAAGCGTGCCGTTGGTAAACAGGCTGATATAAGGCACTTTCAGATATTCAGCAAGCTCCTTTTCGAGCTGCTTATGGAAAGAGCCGTTATTGGTTATCCACTTGCTGTCCCAGATCTGTTTCAACATCTCGTTGAATTCCCCAAGATCGGGCAGCAGCGGCGATGTGACTGTTATTTGATTGTTCATTTCTTCAATTCTTTCAATTCCTTAATCTCGGGGAAGCGAAATATCAAGGCTCCTCCGATATAAATCACGGCCCCCGTTGCAATCGAGCAGACAAGCGATATTATGCCGTTGCCCATATACCAAGCCACGCATCGTGCCCCAACAAACATCACGGCACTCAATATGAGTATGTACTTCAAATCATTAAGCTGACCTAAAATTGTCATTTTCAGATATTTTCCCGTGTAATGCGTATTCCACACAAGACTCAGCAAAGATCCGACAATGCTTCCGTAGCACATAGCTTCAAGACCCATAGGGATAGTAACGCATAGAATTGCAATCCCTTGAATTTTCTTGATTACTTCAAGTTTAAAAAAGAAGTCGCTGCGTCCCTTGACAATGAGGTAGTTCAGATTGACCGCATGTATAGGATACCACATCAGGGAGAACACTATGATAGACAGCAGTACAGCTGAATATGCCCATACGTCGGTATAAAGCACATGTATCAATGGATGGGCAACGGCCCCGACTCCCAAACATAACGGGAAAATTATGAATCCGCATAGACGTATGATTCGCCGATATGCCGACTTCATCGCCTCATCGTTATCTTGCAAGCGCACCAGCAGCGGATATGTGACGGACTGCAGCACACCTGTGGGCATACTCGATGTCAACGTGGCCAGATTGTGGGCTCGGTTGTAATATGCGAGATCGCTCGCCTTGTACACTTTTCCTATGACGATGGAGTAAATATTTGAGTATATCTGGTCCAGTATGCTTGATCCAAGCAGCTTGCTGCCGAAAGCAAAGAACTCCTTGAAACTCTGTTTGGAAAAAACCAATGAGGGACGCCATTTCACTTTCAGAATAAGCAGTACGGCGGGTACTATGGCAGCCACTATATTCTGGATGACCAGAGCCCATACTTGAAAGCCCTTATAGGCCAGGAACACTCCTACGGAACCGGAGATTACTAAGCCAGTCACATTGAATTTAGCTTGTGTCTTGAAATCAAGATCCAAAGATAGGAACATCCTTTGTATATTGGCCAGTGTGCCTATTATTATCACTACCGCGGACACTCTCAGAATCGCCGTCAGCTGAGCCATGCCATAAAAGTCCGAAATCAAGGGCGCTGCGAAGTACAGTATCAAATAGCACACTATCGCCACTACGAAACTGAACCAGAAGACTGTGCTGCAATCAGTCTGCGTACGGTCTTTTTTCCGGTACAATGCATCACCAAGACCGCTGCTGACAAAACAGTTGGCAACAGCCATAAAGACCGTGAGCATGGCTATCATGCCGAACTGGTCCGGCATAATCATTCGGGCAAGGAGCACGCTTATGCCAAACTGCACAATCTGCTTGCCACCCTGCTCAACAATGCGCCAGAAAACGCCGTTGACCGCCTTATGTTTCAGAGTGTCTGCCATAAATATTTAGTATTCCCGGCCATCAAATTCCAAAGCAGTATCCTGATTCTGTCCACACCGACCGCAAACACGAACACGCCGACTATCAAGGCTGAAATCAGGCCGAGATATGGCAATGTCGAATACGTGTCGTATAGATAACAGCAGGCATCGAGATAGAACGGGCGCACGAAGGGGTGCATGTGGAACACATAGACGGCGAAGGTGGAGGCGGCTACGGCGTTGACAAACCGGCTGCGGAATCTCATCCTCGCGAATCCGAGGAAAAGGAGCATTGAGCCGATCATGACGTTGAGCCCGTTGTAAGACTCAAACATAGTCATCAGCATCGGCCAAGGGCGCGAGGTCAGATACATCATGCTGAAGAGCAGGCCTCCCGCAAACACTGACCAGAGCGCGTAACCGCCGAGCCATTTCCAAGCAGACAATTTTTCTGCCATCTGCGATTTGCGGAAAATCCGGCCGATTATGTACAGCCCTATGAAGGACAGTACGGAATAGCCGGCATTGAATCCCGTGTAAATCTCCTCCACCATCAGGGCGAAAATCTGGAACGCATAGTAATACCCGACAAACATCCACATCTGCCTGACCGAGGCTTTCTCCACGTAGGCGTTCAATATGGGGGCTATGCACATAAGCAACACGTATGATTCTACAAACCAATCCTCGTAGCCCGGTATCATGAGTCGGAAAACAGTCATGGAATTGTGCGGCCTCGGCCCTCCTGTGGCATCATATCCGAAAAATATGAGCACGCGCCAGAACACGACCATGAAGACAAAGGCCAACACGCTTTTCCATCGCGTCCGGATACCGAAATATCCGGAAATCATTATGTAGACATTCACGCACACCAGCGCGAATGACTGCACCAAATCACGTGCCAGCGAGGAATACGGGTGCGTCTTTACGGCAACGACATCGGGAGCGCCTAATGCAAGAAAATCCGCATGGACAATCAGGACGAGAAACATCGCCACAATCCTGAGCAATTCAAGATTCGATTGTCTTTCTGCGTGTTCCGTCATGTCCCTTAATACCCTCTTACTTGTGCGACCTTGCGTTAATCACCCGAAGAGGATTACTTAACCGATTTCAGGTTATGACTCGGATCCGCCTCGGAATTGAATTCGCCGTTGAAGCGGTACTCCCCCAGATGGTCGCCCCGATAGTCGTGAAACTCAAAGAAACCATGCTTGAAGTCTATCGAGATGTACTTTTTCTTTCCATCGTGGCCGGTCAGACTGAATATTTTTCTCATTGACCCTCCGGCCAATTTCGTCTCTTTAGCCGTAAGCTCAGGCTCGAAATTGTAGAAATTCGCTTTGCAGATTATCTCACCGATTCTTCCGGCCTGCGCGGCTATGGTGCCCGAACCCTCCTTCATGACTTCCCGATGGAATGTCACGTGAGTCTCTTCCCCCTCCCACTTCTTCAAAATCTCCTGCTTACGAAGCGCCGATTTCTCTTTTATCTCCTCCTTGCTCCACCCCTTCTGAAGTGCTTCTTCACGTACCATGCTTTCGACATGCCGCTCAATCTCCCGGCGCAGCAGTTCATCTGTGCGCAGCCGATTGGGTATGAATTCAAGGGTCACAGTCCCGGTCCGGCCATTCCAGTCTATCTGATCATTATGCGCGCCATAGTGCGCCTCCCTGTGCTCATGCCAGGTATCACGGTCACCACTGTAATGCGTCCCCGCGCCGCATGACTTGAACCCGCAGTCGTTGCGGAAGCCTGCCAGGCCCTCCCAGGCAGCATTGTCAATCTTACGCATTATCCCCGGGGTGGCCATAAGTGAGGTCGACATCCTCTGCATCATACTGTGAGGTATCCCCCACTTCTTCAGTTGCGCGGCATCTGCATAGATAAATTCCACCAGAGTGCCGAACTCATATTGCGCCGCTGACAAGCCCTCCTCACAATTGGGTGTTATGCCGTGAGCATAGAATTCATCAAGCATGTCAAGGAGCAACCCGAGATCACGGCTGCGGTCACCCATAGGGACAGCCGCCAAGTCCATCCCCGCCACAGTAAACCGGGCATGGTCTGCCGCATAATATGTGTCACGAACCCCTTTCACAATGCTCAATGCTCAATTCACAATGCTCAATTAACTCCTCACTCCTAACTACTCACTCCTCAGCGCCACAAGCCGCCACATCTCTTTCATGTCCTGGCGCACTTGGTCGAAGAAGTCTACCGGGAAGTCGCTGAGTTCTCCTTCATTGTCCATCGTGATCAGCAGCGGGTCGAAGCCCTTCATCTTTTCGCCGAAGAAGTAAATATGCATCTCTTCCGGCTCGAGTCCTATGCGGGACAGGGCGGCGCGGCGCATGCCGTTGACGACATGCTCGCTGTGGGTCTCCACCACCACTTTCACCCCCGCTGCGGCGAGCATCCCCAAGAAGTAGCCGATGTTTGACTGGGCCTTTGGATGAAGATGGGCCTCGGGATTCTCCACCATCATCATCGACCCTGCGGGCACTGTCAGTCCGTCAATGATAATGGGGAGGGCATAGACATATCCGAATCCTACGGCGGGAGCGCCGAATGTTCCCATAGGCTGGCGCACCATTATGCGGGCCTGCGTCTGGTCATCGTTAATGGGTTTGGATTTGAAGGCTACGTCTCCGAATATGTGCGACATCCAGCTGTCTACCTGTATCTGGAAGTTGTCCGCAGTCGTGCCGGGACAGCGGCGCAAGGGGTCAATCTTCGGGAAGGCAACCGATACGTCATATAGCCGCTTGGCAGCATACTGCCCCTCTGAGCCGCAATATCGCAGATCCTCCTCGGGCATAGGGGATTCCCAGCGCGGACCGGTTCGCTCGGCCGCCAGATAGGCGAAATCATCTGAAATCAGCCACTCGGGAATATGTCCGACATTTAATTGAATATCCGTTATCCCCTGCCCCTGAGCCATTCCCGCAGTCATTATCACCGAACCGAACTCTCCGGAAATCCTGACATGGCCCTCGCCGCGACGAATCAAATCTGCCGGATCCCTGACATCGATGAACTTCATGCCGTGATGCACCTGGGTCCATCCGTCTTTCTCCTCTTTGGCCTTTTCTGCGCTCCAGCGCACTATCCGGAGCACCTCAATGATGCTCGATTTGCCCGATGAGTTATATCCGGTCAGCACGGTGAGCTTCGGAAGCTCCAGCTTGAAGTCTCCGATGCACTTGTAGTTTTCAATCCTTATGGCATCCATGAGGTTTTTCAAGATAGCTTTCTCTGAAATTTGAGCTTATTGCAGCAGGGTCGCCAGTGCCGCGAAGGCTGTCTCAACGTTCCATCGGGCATTGGTGCCCGATGAGAGAGCCTTGCGCAGGTCGCTGTCACCATCGATAAGGGCGTACAGCCGCTCGGTCATTGACTCCTCTGCATACCGGGATTTGACATCCTCCGGCTCCATGAGGGAGAGAAGCACGGAGAGCACCTCGAAAAGAAGCTGGTTGACGGGAAGACGCTTCACCCTCGGGGGATTTGCTTTCTTTCGGAAAGCCTCTGTGCCGAAAAGATAATGAGCATTTATCATCGCCTTATGGAAACCGCTGATTTCCTCCTCGCTCACCCCGGTGCGGTTGAGTGCGCCGGTGAAGTCATCCAGGTCGATGTCGATATTGCCGCGGTACCCCTTCAGGAAGCTGCCGCTCAACCATGAGCGGCGGAAAAAGAGGTAGCGCATCACCA